>DASVUT010000436.1:0-2610 GCA_036386955.1 Sphingomonas sp.
CCTGTTCGAGCGCGATTGCAGCCTCCAGCGCCGCCACCAGAAGGTGATCGAGGAAGCCCCCGCCCCCGGCATGGACGAGGCCACCCGCGAACAGGTCTGCGCCGCCGCAGTCAAAGCGGCCAAGGCGGTCGATTATGTCGGCGCGGGCACGATCGAAGTCATCGCCGACGCCTCCGAGGGGCTACGCGCCGACCGCATCTGGTTCATGGAAATGAACACCCGGCTCCAGGTCGAACACCCGGTGACCGAGGAGATCACCGGCGTCGATCTGGTGGAGTGGCAGCTGCGGGTGGCGTCGGGCGAACCGATCCCGAAGCGGCAGGAGGAGCTGAGCATCAACGGCTGGGCGATGGAGGCGCGGCTGTATGCGGAGGATCCCGCGACAGGATTCCTGCCTTCGACGGGTAAGCTGATCATGTTACGCCCGCGCTCCCGTAGCTACATAGATATCCGGGACGACTTCGGGGTCGAGCAGGGTGACGAAGTGACACCCTTTTACGATCCCATGATTGGCAAGATGATCGTATGCAAGCCGACCCGGGGTGAAGCGGCGTCATTCCTTGCAGAGCAATGCTCAGCCTTGGAGGTCTGGCCGGTCAAGACGAATGCCCCATTTCTAGCGCGAGCATTGTCTCATCCCGCCTTCGTTGCAGGCGAGGTCACGACGGGATTCATCGAGCAATATAGAGCTGCCTTGATCCCGGCCGTTCAGCCTACAGCCGATCAGCTTGAGCACGGTGCTTTAGCGGTCATGCAAGGCGAGGTTTTGCCCGGCAGTTGGACTAAGACTCTGTGGGGATCACTGGACGAGCAAGCCGAAACCGTGGGTGAATATACTTCTCCGTGGCGGCAGTTGGCAGGGTTTCGGGCCAACACATCAGCGCGAGTTCGATTGAACATAACAGTCGCCGGTATACCCCATACGGTGGAATTGCCCGACGACTGGCGCGAGCGCCACGTTCGCGCCGAACGATACGAAGACGGCTTCCTGATATCGGAAGATGGCGAGACCGTCTTAGTTTCGACTTCTCGCGCGACCGGCACCGCGGACGCCTCCGCCGCCGATGGTGCCATCCTCGCACCGATGCCCGGGCGCATCATCGCGGTCGACGTGGCGGAGGGCGACGCCGTCACCAAGGGCCAGCGACTCGTGACGTTGGAGGCGATGAAGATGGAGCATGCGCTGGTCGCTCCGTTCGACGGCACCGTCGCGGCGCTGGCGGCGAGCGAGGGTGGGCAGGTGACCGAGGGGACGATGCTCGCGCGGATCGAGGCTGCGGCCTAGAACCCTCTCCCTGAAGAGGAGAGGGAAGACACTGTTGACAGCGCACCCCCTTTTGCCTAGCTGGCCCCTCTTTCCCGCAGGGCTTGTCCCGCGCGGGGCACAAGCATTTGGAAAGTACAGGGCCATGTTCGCAGTCGTGCGCACAGGCGGCACGCAGTACCGCGTCGCCGCCGGAGACAAGATCGTCGTCGAGAAGCTCGAGGGCGAAGCCGGGGCGTCGATCACGCTCGGCGATATCCTTCTCGCGGGCGAGGGTGGCGATCTGCGTTCGGTCGAGGGGCTGACCGTCGCCGCGGAGATCATCGCGCAGCAGAAGGCGGACAAGGTCATCGTCTTCAAGAAGCGTCGCCGTCATAACTACCGCCGCAAGAACGGCCATCGCCAGAACCACACGATCCTGAAGATCGTGTCGGTCGGCTCGGCCAACTAAGCGCGCTGGTTCCAAGGAGCATTCGACATGGCACATAAGAAAGCAGGCGGTTCGTCGCGCAACGGTCGTGACTCGGCCGGCCGTCGCCTGGGCGTCAAGAAGTTCGGCGGCCAGGAAGCCGTCGCGGGCAACATCCTGGTGCGTCAGCGCGGGACCAAGTTCTATCCCGGCCGCAACGTCGGCATCGGCACCGATCACACGCTGTTCGCGCTGATCGACGGCCGCGTCGCGTTCCACCAGGGCAAGATGGGCCGCAAATTCTGTTCGGTCGACGCGCAAGTCGAGCTGGCCGAGGCCGCCGAATAACATCGGGTGACCAACCGGGTCGCCCACCAGGGTGACCCGATCCCCGCCTGGCGCGGGGACCACCAACAAGGGAGGCGGGTCATCCCGGCTCCCTTTTTTCATGCTCCCCCAACCTATGTCGCTGCCGCGTCACCCTGATGCGGCAATGGCGTGCGAGGAGGAGAGCCGCCGATGTTCGCTCGGACCCCAAGATTGACGCTGCGTCCCGGCTGGCCCGAAGACGCCCCCGCGCTCCACGCCGCGATCGCGCACGAGGTGGTCGTCAGCCGGTTAGGGCGCGCGCCCTGGCCGTACACGCCCGACGATGCCGCCGCGTTCCTGGCGACCCCGCCGGGCCCGTCTGAGGTCACCTGCCTGATCTGGAGCCACGAGGCGCGCGAGCCTCAGTTGGTGGGCGGGATCGGCGTCGCCGCCGACGAAGGAGGGCACGAGCTTGGCTATTGGCTGACCCCGGCCGCTTGGGGCCGCGGCTATGCCACCGAAGCCGCGCGCGTGGTCGTCGACATCGCCCGTCACGCGCTCCGCCTGCCCCGGCTGGTCGCCGCGCACCATCTGGACAACCCGGCGTCCGCGCGCGTGCTCGCCAAGC
>DASVUT010000437.1:0-5217 GCA_036386955.1 Sphingomonas sp.
CGGGTAGAGCGTGTTGTCCAGATCGAAGATCCAGGTATCGACTGCTTGGAAATCGTCGCGCATATGTTCGTGGCCTTAGCGTGGGTTATGGCCGACGCAAACCGTCCGCAGCCAGCTCTTGTTAACCCATGCGAAAGCGTCGATGTTGCAAGGGCTTAGCGCGCACGAAAGAGGGCATGACCATGATCAGGACGGTTGGTGCCCCATTGGCGAGGCGACTTTCCCCGCTGGCCCTCGCGAGCACGGCGATGCTGGCGGCGTGCGGGGGCGGCGGCGGCGTTAACAGTACGCCTCCCCCGCCCGCCTCGGTCGTGCCCGAACCTCCGCCTCCGCCGCCACCTCCCCCGCCGCCGCCGCCACCCACGATCAACGGCGATACGCCCGAATATCGTGCAACCGTCGGCGCGGTGTCGATGAACGCGCTCGCCTCCTACAACCGCGGCGCGACGGGCGCGGGCATCGGCATCGCGATCATCGACAGCGGCATCGACCTGCAAAGCGAAGAGTTCGCGGGGCGGCTTTCGCCCGCGTCGCAGGATGTGGCGGGCAACGCCAGCGTCGACGATGAAGGCGGGCACGGCACCGCAGTCGCGTTCACCGCCGCCGGCCGCCGCAACGCTGCGGGCTCGCACGGCGTCGCTTACGGCGCGACCGTGATCGCCTTGCGCGCCGATCGCGCCGGCAGTTGCGCGATGCCGTCGACGGAAGGTGCGGAGGATAGTTGCCGCTTCGGCACCGATGCCATCGCGCGCGGCGTGGACGCGGCGCGGGTGGCCGGCGCGCGCGTGATCAACATGTCGCTGGGCGGGTCGCAGATGCCGACGGCCTTGGTCGCTGCGATCGGCCGCGCGACGGCGGCGGGGATCGTCGTGATCATCGCGGCGGGCAATGACGGGCTCGCCGAACCCGATGCCTTCGCCGCGGTCGCCAGCAACACCGGTGCCGCTCGCAACCAGGTCATCATCGCCGGCTCCGTCGGCGCGAGCGACGGCATCTCCTCGTTCAGCGACCGCGCGGGCAGCCAGGCCAATGTCTTCCTGACCGCCGTCGGCGAACGGGTGCGCGCGCCCGACGAGACCGGTACGCCCTTCCTGTGGTCGGGCACCTCCTTCGCCGCGCCGCAGATCGCGGGCGCGGTGGCGCTGCTCGCGCAGGCCTTTCCGAACCTATCCGGCGCGCAGATCGTGCAGCTCCTCTATGCCTCGGCGCGCGATGCCGGCGCACCCGGCGTCGATCCCATCTACGGTCGTGGCGTTATCGACCTGACGCGGGCGTTCCAGCCGATCGGCGCGTCGGTGGTGGCGGGCACGACCATGGCGGTCTCGACCCGCAGCAACGGCACGCTGTCCGCACCCATGGGCGACGCGCGCGGCGCGCTGGGCGCGGTGATCCTGGACGGGTTCGACCGTGCCTTCGCCATCGACCTCGCCGGCACCTTGGCCCGCGCCGAGCGCCAGCCGCTGCTGACCCCGGCGCTGCGCCAGGGTGGGCGCACCGTGGCATTCCAGGCGGGCTCGACCGCGGTATCGATGACACTCGCCTCAAACGGTCGCGGCGTGGCGCTCGACCGCACCATGCTGACCCCCGCCGACGCCACCGCCGCGCGCGCGGTCGCGGGCAGCGTCGTCCAGCGGCTGGGCAGCAAGGCGAGCTTCGCGATGGGGTTCGCGCAAGGGGCGGGCGCGCTGGTCGCCGCCATGGCGGGCACGACGGAGCCGGCCTTCCTTGTCGCCCAAAGCGGCGGCCTGGGCATCCCCAGCGCCGCGCGCACGTCCAGCGCCTTTCGCCAGAGCCTGGGGCGCTGGGGTCTGACCGGCGCGGTTGAACGGGGCGACGTGTTCGCGGGCGTCGACCCTTTGAGCCCTGCGCGGCAGGGCTGGCGGCGGTTCGGCTATGACCGCGCCGCGCTGACGCTCGACCGCCGCTTCGGCGATCTCGCCACCTCCGTCACCGCCGCGCGCATGGACGAGCGCGACACCGTGCTCGGCGCGCGTCTGGGCGCGGGGCTCGGCAGCCCGAATGCTGCGAGCTGGTTCGTGGACGGCACCGCGCGCTGGACCAACGCCGCCGGCTGGACGCTCGGGGGCAGCTGGCGTCAGGGGTGGAGCGCGCTGTCGGTGCGCGGGATCGAGGGCGGCGGACGCCTGCGCACCACCGCCTTTTCCGCCGACATCGGCAAGGACGGCGTGTGGGGCCGCGACAGCATCGGCCTGCGCATAGCGCAGCCGTTGCGCGTCGCGTCGGGCGGGCTCGCCCTGTCGTTGCCCACCGCATGGGATTATGCGAGCGGCAGCGTCGGCGCACGCAGCGCGCAGACGCTGGCCCTCGCCCCCGCCGGGCGCGAGCTCGATGTCGAGGCCCGCTATGCGCTCCAGCTCGGCGGCGGCTGGTTGCAGACCGACGCCTACTGGCGCCGCGATCCGGGCAACGTCGCCGCCCTGCCCGACGATTACGGCGTCGCGGTCCGCTGGGGCACCGGGTTCTAGCGATCGGGCGCGCGCCTCCCCATCTCCCCTGCCATGACCGCCTATTCGCTCCTCGATCTCGTCCCCGTCGCGGAAGGCGGCACCGTGGCGCAGGCGCTCGCCAACGCCGCCGACCTCGCGCGCCATGCCGAAGGCCTGGGCTTCTCGCGCTACTGGGTCGCCGAACATCACGGGATGGCGGGCATCGCATCGGCGGCGACCGCGGTCGTCATCGCGCATGTCGCCGCCGCGACGCGCAGCATCCGCGTGGGCGCGGGCGGGATCATGCTGCCCAACCACGCGCCGCTGATCATCGCTGAACAGTTCGGCACGCTCGACGCGCTCCATCCCGGCCGCATCGACCTCGGGCTCGGCCGCGCGCCGGGATCGGACGGACGCGTCGCGCACGCGATGCGCCGCACGCTCGACAGCGACCCCAACGCCTTCCCGCGCGACGTGATGGAGCTGCAGAGCTATTTCGCCGATGACGGCCGCACCGGCATCGTCGCGACGCCCGGCGCGGGCGCGGACGTGTCGCTATGGATCCTGGGATCGAGCACCTTCGGCGCGCAGCTCGCCGCCGCGCTTGGCCTCCCTTACGCCTTCGCCTCGCACTTCGCCCCCGATCAGCTCGACGCCGCGCTCGCCATCTACCGCCGCGACTTCCGCCCTTCCGCACAGCTTGCCCGCCCGCACGCCATGGCCGGGTTCAACGTCTTCGCCGCCGACACCGATGAGGAAGCCGCCTTCCTCGCCTCGTCGCAGCAGCAGGCATTCGTGGCGCTGCGCACCGGCCGCCCCGGCCCGCTGCCCCGCCCGGTCGCGAACTATCGCCAGTCGCTGGGCGCGCAAGGCTCGGCGATGCTCGATCAAGTCCTGTCCTGCTCCGCGATCGGATCGCCCGCGACCGTGCGGCGCGGAATCGCCGCGTTCGTCGCGCGAACCGGGGTCGACGAAGTCATGCTGACCAGCGCGATGTGGGACCATGATGCCCGCAAACGCTCGCTCGCCATCGCCGCCGGCGCGATGGTGGAGCTGGCGGCGGCCGCGTAACAACTTGCGTTAAGGACTGCCGCGAAGCAAAGCGGCGGCCGTGCTGCGCGAAGGACAGAATTGCTGGCGGATCGCCGAGGCGGACCGGCTGTCGGTGATCGTCGATGCCGAACGCTATTTCGCGTTCGCGCGCGACGCGCTGCTCCGCGCCGAACGGCGGATCATGCTGGTCGGGTGGGATTTCGACGCCCGCATCATGCTGACCCAGGACGGCATCGGCCCCAAGCCCGTCGGCGATTTCCTCTACTGGCTGGTGGAGCGCAATCCGCGGTTAAACCTGTACCTGCTGCGCTGGGACATCGGCGCGTTCAACTCGCTGTTCCGCGGCCGCACCGTGCTGACGGTGATCCGCTGGATGCGCCACCCGCGCATCCATCTGAAGTTCGACGGCCACCATCCCACCGGATCGTCGCACCATCAGAAGATCGTGTCGATCGACGACCGGCTCGCCTTTTGCGGCGGCATCGACATGACCGCAGAGCGTTGGGACACGCGCGAACACCGGGACGACGAACCCGGGCGCGTGCGGCCCGGCGGAAAGCCCTACAAGCCCTGGCACGACGCGACGACCTGTTTCACCGGCCCCGCGGCGGTCACGATGTCACAGGTCGCGCGCGACCGCTGGGCGCTGGCCGGTGGCAACCCGATCGAGCCGCTGGAGGTACCCGGCGACGCCTGGCCCACCGGGCTCGATGTGCAGTTCCGCGATGTCCGGATCGGCGTCGCGCGGACGCAACCGGCGATGCCCGATTGCGACCCCATCCACGAGGTCGAGGCGCTGTTCCTCGATCAGATCGCCAGCGCCAAACGCTTCCTGTATTGCGAAAGCCAGTATTTCGCCTCGCGCCGGATCGCCGACGCGATCGCCCGGCGGCTGGAAGAGCCTGACGGTCCCGAGATCGTGATCGTCAACCCGCTGACGGCGCAAGGCTGGCTGGAGCCGATCGCGATGGATACCGCGCGCGCGCGGCTGGTGGAGGCGCTCAACGCCCGCGATCCCCATCGCCGCCTGCGCATCTACCACCCTTATACGACCGGCGGCACGCCGATCTATTGCCATGCCAAGGTGACGATCGTCGACGATTGCTCGTTGCGGGTGGGGTCGGCCAACATGAACAACCGGTCGCTGCGGCTCGACACCGAATGCGACGTGGCGCTCGACCAGAGCGTGCAGGACCATGACGTGACCGCCACCATCGCGGCCATCCGCGACGATCTCCTCGCCGAACACCTGGACGTGCCCCCCGCCCGCGTCACCGAAACCCTCGCCCGCACCGGCTCGCTGATCGCCACGGTGGAGGCATTGCAATCCCCCGGCCGCTCGCTGCGTCCCTATGAGGTGCCGGACCTCGACGCGGTGCGCACCTGGCTGGCCGATAACGAGGTCCTCGACCCCGAAGGCCCAGACGAGATGTTCGAACCCTTCAGCGGCAAGGGCCTGTTCCGTGGCCGGCTGGGCCGAAGGTGGCGACGGCGGCGGTAACCGATCCTCCGCTACTTCCTCTAGCCCTCCCCCGCTCTTCGCGGGAGAGGGTCGGGTGAGGGCCTTCTTCTGCCTCGTGCCTCCCGAAAGTTCCTCCCCCGTTTACGGGGGAGGTGGCGCGCGAAGCGCGACGGATGGGGCCCGTACAGGCCGCTCGCCACAGGCCCCCTCCGACTGCCTTGCGGCAGCCACCTCCCCCATGAATGGGGGAGGAGC
>DASVUT010000438.1:0-2287 GCA_036386955.1 Sphingomonas sp.
ACGCCGATCAACCCGCAACCGGGCGACAGCCGCATCGCGGTCTATGTCTCGCTGGGACAGGCGTTTTGAAGCACGGCTGGTGGCGCTGGGTCGCGGGCGCGCTCGCCGCGATGGTGGCCGTGCTGGCGCTGGCGCTGATCCTGGTCGACACCGACATCGGCCACCGCTGGGTCGCGCGGCGGATCGCGGCGGTGGAGCCCGCATCGGGTCTGCGCTTCTCGGTCGGGCGGATCGACGGCTCGCTTTACGGTCGCGCGCGGATCACCGATTTGCGGGTGAGCGACCTTGATGGGCCGATGCTGCACGCGCCGCGCGTCGAGCTCGACTGGCGGCCGTGGCAGTGGTTCGCCAACCGGCTCGCGATCGATCGGCTGGCGGTGCCTGAGGCGACGCTGTTCCACACCCCCCGCACGAGGCCGGGCGATGACCGCAGCCCTATCCTGCCCGGCTTCGATATCCAGGTGGGCTCGCTGCGCATCGACCGGCTGGTGCTGGCGCCTGCGGTGCTGGGGCGGCAGCGGGTCGCGCGGCTGGCGGGGCGCGCCGATGTGCGTGACGGACGCGCGCTGATCGACCTTGCCGGAGTGGTCGAGGGGAGCGACCGATTGCGCGTGTTGCTCGATGCACAGCCCGATCGCGATCGGTTCGACGTGGATGTGACCGCGCAGGGGGCTCCTGGCGGCGTGCTGGCGCGCGGCATCGGCGCGCGCGCGCCAGTGTCGATCGCGATCCGGGGCGATGGGCGCTGGGCGCGGTGGCGCGGGACCGCGCGAGCGTCGGTGGGCGATACGCGGATTGCGGACCTCGCTCTGGGCGCGGATGCCGGACGCTATACGCTGGGCGGAGCGGTCGCACCGGCGACGCTGCTGCGCGGCAAGCTTCAGCGGCTGACGACGCCGCGCGTCCGCGTGATTGGCGCGGCGACCTTGGTGGATCGCGTGCTGGACGGAACCGTGTCGTTGCGGTCGGCCGCGCTGGCGGCCGATCTGACGGGGGGCGTGGATCTGGGTGCGAATGCCTGGGCGAAGCTGGGCATCCGAGCGCGCCTGCTGCGGCCCGAGGCGCTGTTCGCGACGATGACGGGGCGCGGCGTGGCGCTGAGGGCGACGCTCGACGGCGCGTTCGCGACGGCGGCGTTCGACTATGCGCTCGCGGCGGATCAGGTGGCGTTCGGGCAGACCGGGTTCGAACAGGTCCGCGCGAGCGGGCGCGGGCGGTTGTCGCGCGTGCCCGTCATGCTGCCGATCGCGTTGACCGCCGCGCGCGTCACCGGGGTCGGCGACGTGGCCGGCGGTATCCTGCGCAATCTGTCGATCGCGGGCAGGCTGCGGATCGCACCGCCGCTGGTGACCGGGGACGGGCTGGTGCTGAAGTCGGACCGATTGTCGGGCGCGGTGCGGCTAATGATCGACCTGCGCGATGGGCGGTTCGATGTGGGGCTGGAGGGCGGGCTGGCGCGCTATCTGATCCCGGGGCTGGGTATCGTCGATATCACGTCGCGGCTGCAGGTCGTGCCGGGTCCGGGCGGCAAGGGGACGCGCGTCGTCGGGCGCGGCGCGGCGCAGGTGGTGCGGCTCGACAATGGCTTCTTCCGGTCGCTGACGGGAGGATTGCCGCGCGTCGAGGCCGATCTGGAACGCACCGCCGACGGCCTGCTCCAGTTCCGCAACCTGCGCCTGATCGCGCCGCAATTGCGGCTGGCGGGGCAGGGGTTCCGGCGCAGAGACGGGAGCGTCCGGGTGGAGGCGATGGGCACGCAGGGTCGCTATGGCCCGGTTCGGCTGGTGCTCGACGGGCGGATCGCGCGGCCGACCATCGACCTGGTCTTCGCGCGGCCGAACGACACGCTGGGGCTGGCGGCGGTGACCGCGCATCTCGATCCGACGCCGCAAGGCTTCGCCTTCCGCGCGAACGGCGCATCGCGGCTGGGGCCGTTCACGGCGAGCGGCGCGGTCCTGCTGCCGCCCGCACCCGCGCCCGCCAGCATCGCGGTGGCGGCGCTGGAGGTGACGGGGACGCGGGCGAGCGGCACGCTGGGGATCGCGACGGGCGGATTCGCCGGGCGACTGGGCGTCGGCGGCGGTGGCTGGTCGGGCGGTATCGATTTCGGAATGGAAGGCGGGGTGCAGCGCATCCGCGCCGCGCTCGACGCGCAAGGGGCGCGGATCGGGAACCTCGCGACCGTCCGTCGAGGGCGGCTGGAGATCACGGCCTTGCTCGATCCCGCAGGTGCGCGGGTCGATGCGACGGCGAATGGTGATGGGCTGCGGCAAGGACGGCTCAGCCT
>DASVUT010000439.1:0-3405 GCA_036386955.1 Sphingomonas sp.
CGATGCGCGTCAGTTCATAGATCGCGCCATACCCCAGCGACGAACCGAACACCGCACTGGAATGGCCGGTGCGGCCGGTGGTGGTCAGCGTCCAATCGGTCGAGCTGCGCCTGGCGGTCGATCCGAATTCGCGCCCGCCCTCGGTCGCCAGATTCTCATATTCCAGCGCGACGTCGGCGCGCTTGCCGGCGGCGATCAGGTCGGCACGCGCGGTGGTCAGCGGCTTGCCCGATCGCTCCTCATCGCCGGTCATCACGATCTCGATGTCGGCGGCCTTCAGCGTGCCCGCCGCCTGCATCGCGCGCAGCGCCGCGATCACGACGACGATGCCGCCCTTGTCGTCGCCCGATCCCGGGCCGATCGCGCGTGTGCCTTCGCGCGTCCAGCCTTGAAAGGGCGAGGTCGGCTCGAACACGGTGTCGAGATGCGCGATCATCAGCACGCGCTTGCCGCGCCCGTTACCCCTGTGCGTCGCGACCAAATGCCCCGCGCGGCCGGTCGCGGCCATGTCGATCCAGCGGACCTTGAAGCCGAGCGGTTCGAGCTCGGCGCGCACCATGTCTCCGACCGCCTTCACGCCGGGAAGGTTCAGCGTGCCGCTGTTCTGGAGGACGAGCCGTTCGAGCAGCGCTTCGTGCCGGGCGGCCTCCGCCGTGACGGTCTCCTGCATGCGCTGTTCGGGCGCGGAAAGCTGCGCGGCGGCGGGGGTGGCGATGAGGGCGAGGAGGGGGAGCAGGCGTTTCATAGGGGGTAGGGTGCCCAAGTTGCGCGCCCGCGCCAAGCCTCCTTGTGCTCCCGCGAAGGCGGGAGCCCAGGCTGGGTCCCCGCCTTCGCGGGGACACAAAGGGCTAGCGCACCCGGTCCCGGATCGCCGACAGCGTCGTCGCGGGCGTGATCGCCTCGACATCGGTCTTGAGGTGGAGCAGCTTGACGCCAGGCTCCCCCAGCGCCGCCGCCAGTGCGGGCGCGAACTCCGCGGTCGTCTCCACGGTCGCGGCCCAGCAGCCAAAGGCCCGGGCAAGCGCGGCGAAATCGGGATTGCCCAGCGTCGTGCCCGCGACGCGGCCGGGAAACTCGCGCTCCTGATGCATGCGGATCGTGCCGTACGCGCCATTGTCGACGACGATGACCAGGATGGAGCAGCCATGCTGGACCGCGGTCGCCAGTTCCTGCCCGTTCATCAGGAAATCGCCGTCACCCGCCAGCGCCACGACGCTGCGGTCGGGGTGGCGCAGCGATGCCGCGACCGCCGCGGGCAGGCCGTATCCCATCGCGCCCGCGGTCGGCGCCAGCTGCGTGCCATAGCCGCCATAGCGCCAGTACCGATGCCACCAGCTCGAGAAATTGCCTGCGCCGTTGCAGATGATCGTATCCGCCGGCATCGCCTCGCGCATCGCGAGGACGCATTGGCCGAGGTCGAGAGTGACGTCGTCGCGGGGGACGGGAGTGGACCAGGCGAGGTATTCGGCGTGGGCTTCGCTAGCACGCGTTCGGGTTCGCTTGGGAGCATCAAGCCGAGCAAGTAGATCGCAGAAGGAAAGTAGGTCGCAGGCGTACGATTGGTCGGCGCGATATACGGCGTTTAACTCGTCAGCATCGGGATGGACGTGGATCAAGGTCTGCCCGGGATGGTCGGGTGTAATCAGCGTGTAGCTGTCCGTGGTTGCTTCGCCCAAACGTGGCCCGACAACGAGCAAGAGATCAGCGTCTCGGATACGCTTTACGAGCTGGGGATTAGGACCGTAACCCAGATTGCCTGCCCACACGCTGCTATCATTTCGGACCGCGTCTTGGCGGCGAAACGCTGCTGCAACCGGGATGTCCCATTCCCCCGCGAAGCCTCTTAAGGCAGCAGAGCAACCGGGACTCCAATCACCACCGCCGACGATGGCAATCGGGCGCTCCGCTGCTTCCAGCGCAATCTGCAGTTCGTCTGCCGTACCTAGTTCGAGTGCTAATAGGCGGCGCTCCACCCGCGGCCGATCCACCGCCTCCACCTCGTCGAGCAACATATCCTCCGGAAGCGCCAGCACCACCGGCCCCGGCCGCCCGTTCATCGCGGTCGCATACGCCCGCGCGACATATTCCGGGATCCGCCGCGCATCGTCGATCCGCGCCGCCCATTTGGCCAGTGGCGTGAACATCGCCTGGAAGTCGACCTCCTGGAACGCCTCCCGGTCGCGGGTGCCGCGGTCGACATCGCCGATGAACAGGATCATCGGCTGGCTGTCCTGCATCGCGACATGGACGCCGATCGAGGCGTTGGTGGCGCCGGGCCCGCGGGTCACGAACGCCACCCCCGGCCGCCCGGTCATCGCCCCATCGGCGCAGGCCATGAACGCGACCCCGCCCTCCTGCCGGCACGTCACCAGCTGGATCGCGGGCGTATCGTGCAGCGCGTCGAGCACGGCGAGGAAGCTTTCGCCCGGCACGGTGAAGATGCGGTCGCACCCCTGCGCCACGAGTTGATCGACGAGGATGCGGCCGCCTGTTCTGGTCATGCGACCGATGTACCCTTGGGGAGGCGACGGTCCAGCTTCTTTTGCAAGGGGCTGGACCCCCGCCTTTGCGGGGGTACGAAGGATGACCCTGGATAAAGAGGAACGGGCATGATCCGCATCATCGGCAACCACGTGTCGCCCTATGCCAAGAAGGTCTATGTCGCGCTCGCGATGAAGGGCGTCGCGCACGAGGTCGATCCCGTGGTGCCGTTCCTCGCGTCGGACGCGTTCACCGCGCTCAGCCCGCTGCGTCGCATACCTGTGCTGATCGACGGCGACCTGGTGCTGAACGATTCGACGGTGATCTGCGAATATCTGCACGAGATGTATCCCGCTCCGCCGCTGATGCCGCGCAGCCCCGCCGACCGCGCCCGCGCGCGTTGGATGGAGGAATATGCCGACACGCGGCTGGGCGATGTCGTCTTGTGGAAGCTGTTCTTCCAGAAGCGGGTCGGCCCCCGCGTGCTGAAACAGCCGACCGACGAGACTTTGGTCGAACAGGCGCTGACGACCGACCTGCCGCAAATCATGGACTGGATGGAGCCGCAGGCCCCCGCGGACGGGTTCCTCTTCGGCGAACGCCCGATGATGGCCGATGTCAGCTGGGCCGCGATCCTGCGCAACGCCGCGCTGGTCGGATGGACGCCCGATGCCGCACGCTGGCCCCGCGTCGCCGGGTGGATAGCGCGCACGGCGGCGCTGCCCGCTTTTGCCGAATCGGTGCGGCTGGAGCAGGTGGTGCTGACCACGCGCCCCGCCGATCAGCCCGCCGCCCTCGCCGCCGCCGGCGTGCGCGTCGCCGCCGACAGCCTTGCCGGGCGGGAGCCGCGACCGCGCGTCATGGAACGCACCTGAACCCCGATTGTGCGCCGCGACGCCGGTCGTTATCGAGCGGGATCGAGGA
>DASVUT010000440.1:0-14267 GCA_036386955.1 Sphingomonas sp.
GCGCAAATCTACATCGTCCCGCCACTGTTATGGGCGTTGATGCTGCTCTGGTCGAAGCCGTGGCTAGAGCGGTACCGGTACGGACCTCTGGAGTGGGTGTGGCGAACCGCGGCTCGAGGGAGTCCGCAGCCGATGAGAAAGAGCGATCCAGGCCGGCGCGTTCAGCAAGGCACGTGAAGCCACAAGGACTGCCTGACGTGATGGCGTAGACGACCCCTGCACCAGCGTAGCTGTGCGATACTGCGGTCGTTGTAGGTCCATGTGTGGACGACCCCTGCGGCGCAAGAATTTTCGTGCAGCGATGAGCACCGGTCGGGTGCATCCATGTGTTCGGCCTGTTCGTGCAGCACCGTATGGCTGCTGGCCCTGATGAAGTCCGCAGGCCGGCTCCCTAATCACGTCATCGCGCTTTAAGCGCTGTGACCCCCTGGGTTTTGCCCACCCCCGGTCTGACCGGTTCGTCATCACTACTCAGCTACTCCTACGCCATCCTGCCCCGGGGCGTTACCCAGCGGCGCGGACGACGGTCACGCGGCGGACGCCGCGTAGACTTCATTGCGCGACATGACTGCCCAGGCGATGCGCGCTGTCTTGTTGGCGAGCGCTACCGTCGCGATCTTCGCCGGTTTGCGTTCGAGAAGCTGTGCCAACCAAGGTTGGCGAGCGGCATTCTTGCGCGCAATGCGCATGACTGCCGTTGCGCCGACTACGAGTAGCCGGCGCAAATAGCCGTCACCCTGCTTGGTGATCCCGCCCAGCCGCTCCTTGCCGCCAGAGCTGTTCGCTCGCGGGGTAAGCCCGAGCCATGCTGCGAACTGCCGCCCGGATTGGAACAGCGAGGCATCCGGCACTGCCGCTGATATTGCAGACGCGGTGATTGGACCGATGCCCGGTATCGTGGCGAGCCGGCGGCTCGTCTCATCGGCACGGTGCCATGCGAGTATCTGCGCTTCGAGCCGGTCGACCTCGCTGGAAAGCGCTCGTAGCTGGGCGGCCAAGGCGTGCAGGGCCGAGCGGGCGTGGACGGGCAGCTTGTCTCGTTGTTCGTGAAGCGCCTTCAGCAGCGCAGTTACGCCGCCCGCGCCGACGCCTGTTACCACGCCGTACTCAGCCAGATGCCCTCGAAGCGCGTTTATGAGCATCGTGCGTTGCCGCACCATCAGGTCGCGGCTCTTGTGGAGCATCAACACTGCCTGCTGCTCGACGGTCTTCACCGCGACGAACCGCATCGTCGGACGCGTCACCGCCTCGCAGATCGCCTCGGCGTCGGCAGCGTCCGTCTTCCCGCGCTTCACATAGGGCTTCACGTAGGCCGGAGGCATCAGCCGTACTTCGTGTCCCAACCCCATCAGCTCCCGAGCCCAATGATGCGCCGATGCACATGCTTCCATCCCGATAAGGCAAGATGGAAGATCGGCAAAGAAGCTAGCTACCTCTGCACGCCGCAGCTTGCGCCGCACCAGAACGGTACCATCGCGGCCGATCGCGTGCACCTGGAATACGCTCTTCGCCAAATCCAACCCGACGGTGTGAATCTCCTGCTTCATCTGCCGACTCCTAGACGTGGACCTACAACGACCGCAGTATCGCACAGCTACGCTGGTGCAGGGGTCGTCTACGCCATCACGTCAGCACGTACAAAGGGCGGCGAGTATCGTGCCGGGAACGATCGAAAACATACGCAAATACTATGGAGATCGCCTCGCCGTCGGCTCGCTATCCTACGCCGTGCGCGACTAATTCCCCGGCTCCAAGCCGCCCGCCGGAATGCGGGGAAGGCAAGATGGGGATCTTCGATGACGTTCGAGACTGCCCTGCGCGCAGCGCTGGCGACCTTGCTGATGACCGCTTCCGCGCCCGCGATGGCGCAGGATACCGGGCCTGGGATCGGCGCGCCCGCGCGTCCGACCGAGCCCGCGGCCCCGGTGGCGAGCGACGCCTCGCCGATCACGATCAGCGGGACGGTCGCTCTAGCTTCCGACTACCGATTCCGTGGCGTGTCCCAATCAGACGAGGAACTCGCGGTTCAAGGCGCGGTGACGGTCGCGCACGAGTCCGGTCTATACGGCGGGTTCTGGGCGTCTAACCTGGCCGGCTGGGGGACGTTCGGCGGAGCCAATCTCGAGCTCGACCTGATAGCGGGCTATAAGTTCAAGCCGACTGAGGCCGCGACGCTCGACGTCGGTGTCACCTACTACATGTTCCCCGGCGGCGCGAACGAGACCGACTTCTTCGAGCCGTACATCAAGATCTCCGGTACGCAGGGGCCGCTCACGCTGACGGCGGGTGTCGCCTATGCGCCCAGGCAGCAGGCGCTAGGCCGCTGGTACTTCACGGGCGCCGAGGCGGCGGCGGGGGTCTATAACGACCCGGGCGACACGGAAGACAATCTCTATCTATCCGGCGATGGCGCGCTCGCCATCGCGGGCACGCCGCTGACGGTCAAGGCGCATATCGGTTACTCCGATGGCAATCGCGGGCTCGGCCCCAACGCGACCAGCGTGGCGCCAACGGGCAAATACTGGGACTACGCGCTGGGCGTTGACGCTACCTACAAGAACCTGACGCTCAACGTTTCCTACGTCGATACCGACATCTCGCGCCGCGAGTCTGCCTATCTTCAGCCGAGCTTCTCGCGCGGGCAGGACGGCACCGGGTCGATCGCCGACGGCACGTTCGTCGTCGCGCTCACCGCCGCCTTCTAGGGAGCGCCGACATGCAGGACCTCCTGTGGCTGGGCGTGCTCCTCGGGCTCGCGCTCCTGACCTTCGCCTATGTGCGCCTTTGCGAGCGGGCGTGATGACGGTCGACCTATGGCTCGCCGCCGCAACCGCGCTCGCCCTCCTCGTCTACCTCGTGGCCGTGCTCGTCCGGCCCGGGCGCTTCTGAAGGACCGGAACCCATGACCATTCAGGGCTGGATCCTGATCCTCGCATTCGTCGGCGTGCTGCTGGCGCTCACCAAGCCGATGGGGCTGTGGCTCCACGCGCTTTACGAGGGACGGCGCACGCCGCTCCACCTCGTGCTCGGCCCCGTCGAGCGTGGATTCTACCGGCTAGGCGGGATCGACCCCGCCGCCGAGCAGGGCTGGCGGCGCTACGCCGTCCACATGCTGTTGTTCAACCTGACGCTGCTGCTGCTCACCTATGCGGTGCTGAGGCTCCAGGCGGTACTGCCGCTCAACCAGCCGGGTCTCGCCGGCATTTCGCCCGACGGCGCGTTCAACACGGCGGTCAGCTTCACCACGAACACAAACTGGCAGTGGTATTCGGGCGAGGCCGCGATGTCGAACCTCAGCCAGATGCTGGCGCTCACCATTCACAACTTCCTGTCGGCCGCGACCGGCATCGCGCTCGCCTTCGCGCTGTTCCGTGGCTTCGCGCGGCGCGAGGCGGGTGCGATTGGCAACTTCTGGGCCGATGTGACGCGCGTCACGCTCTACCTGCTGCTGCCGATCTCGGTCCTCTACGCGCTCGTGCTGGTCGCGGGCGGCGTGCCGCAGACGCTCGTGCAGCAGGTCACCGCCACCACCGTCGAGGGTGCCAGCCAGATCATCGCGCTCGGCCCTGTCGCCTCGCAGGAGGCGATCAAGATGCTGGGCACAAATGGCGGCGGCTTCTTCAACGGTAACTCGGCGCACCCGTTCGAGAACCCGAGCGACTGGACGAACTTCATCCAGATGCTGTCGATCTTCGTCATTGGCTTCGGCCTGACCTGGACCTTCGGCAAGGCGGTCGGCGACACGCGGCAGGGCTGGGCCATCCTCTCCGCGATGCTCGTGCTGTTCATCGCCGGCGTCGCGGTCACCTACAGCCAGGAAGCGGCAGGCAACCCGATCCTGCAGCAACTCGGTGTCGCGGGCGGCAACATGGAGGGCAAGGAGGTGCGATTCGGCATCGCCGCCTCCGCCCTGTTCGCGGTCGTCACCACGGCCGCGTCATGCGGCGCGGTCAACGCCATGCACGACAGCTTCACCGCGCTTGGCGGAATCGTGCCACTGTTCAACATCCAGCTGGGCGAAGTAGTAGTCGGCGGCGTCGGTGCCGGCATCTACGGCTTCCTGCTGTTCGCGATTCTGGCGGTGTTCGTCGCCGGGCTGATGGTCGGCCGCACGCCCGAATATGTCGGCAAGAAGATCGAATCGCGCGAGGTGAAGCTTGCCGTACTCGCCATCGCCGTGCTGCCGCTCGCCATTCTCGGCGGGACCGCGGTTGCCAGCGTCACGGAGGCGGGGCTCGCCGGGCCGCTAAACAAGGGGCCGCACGGCTTCTCGGAGATCCTGTACGGCTTCACCAGCGCCGTCGGGAACAATGGGTCCGCCTTTGCAGGGCTGACCGCGGGCACGCCCTTCTACAACGGCCTGCTTGGCGTCGGCATGTGGCTGGGGCGGTTCTTCGTCATCGTGCCGATGCTGGCGATCGCCGGGTCGCTGGCGGCCAAGCGGCACGTGCCGGCAGGCGCGGGATCATTTCCGACGACCGGCGGCCTGTGGGTCGGACTCCTGGTCGGGATTATCTTGATCCTGGGCGGGCTCACCTTCCTGCCGAGCCTCGCGCTCGGTCCCATCGCCGATCATCTCGCGATGATCCGCGGCCAACTGTCCTGATCGGAGCCGCAACCATGGCCCGCGCCGAAACCTCGTCCCTGTTCACCGCCGAGCTGATGCTGCCCGCAATCGGGCAGTCGTTCCGCAAGCTCGCCCCGGGCCAGCTCGTCCGCAACCCGGTCATGTTCGTGACAGCAGTGGTGGCGCTTCTGCTCACCATCCTGCTCGTGATCGGGCAGGACGGGCTGGAGCTGAGCTTCAAGCTCCAGCTCGTCGCGTGGCTGTGGCTCACCGTCCTGTTCGGCACTTTCGCGGAAGCGCTCGCCGAAGGTCGCGGCAAGGCGCAGGCGGCGTCGCTCCGCGCCACCAAGGCCGAACTCACCGCCAACCGCGTGAAGGGGACAGGCGTCGATTCCGTGGCCGCCAGCGCGCTGCGGGTCGGTGACCTCGTCCGTGTCCGGACGGGTGAGCTGATCCCGTCCGACGGCGAAGTGGCCGAGGGTGTGGCGTCTGTCAACGAGGCCGCGATCACCGGCGAGTCCGCGCCCGTAATCCGCGAGGCGGGGGGTGACCGCTCGGCCGTGACGGCGGGTACGCGCGTCATCTCCGACGAGATCGTGGTGCGCGTCACGGTTAACCCCGGCCAGGGCTTCCTCGACCGCATGATCGCGCTGGTCGAGGGCGCCGAACGGCAAAAGACGCCCAACGAGATCGCGCTGACGATCCTGCTGGTCGGCCTGACGATCATCTTCCTGATCGCGGTCGGGACCGTGCCGTCCTTCGCGGCCTATGCGGGTGGGTCCATCCCCGTCACGATCTTGGCGGCGCTCCTCATCACGTTGATCCCGACGACGATAGCGGCGCTGCTGTCGGCAATCGGCATCGCGGGTATGGACCGGCTGGTCCGCTTCAACGTGCTCGCCAAGTCCGGCCGCGCGGTCGAGGCGGCGGGCGATGTGGACGTGCTGCTGCTCGACAAGACGGGCACGATCACGATTGGGGACCGCCAAGCGAGCGAGTTCCGCGCCGTCGCGGGCGTGTCGCCCACCATGCTCGCCGAGGCGGCCTTGCTGGCCAGTCTTGCGGACGAGACGCCCGAGGGCCGCTCGGTCGTGGTGCTGGCGCGCGAGAAATTCGGCGTAACAGTCGCCGCGCTCCCTGCGGACGCGGAGGTCATCCCCTTCACCGCGCAGACGCGCATTTCGGGCGTGCGCACCGGGGGTACGCTGATCCAGAAAGGCGCGGTCGACTCCGTGCTGCGCGCGCATCCCAGGCTGGGCGAGACCGCTGCGGCGACCGAACTGCGCCGCATCACCGACGAGATCGCACGGGCGGGCGGCACCCCGCTGGCAGTCGCGCGCGACGGCAAGCTGCTGGGCGCGGTGTTCCTTAAGGACGTAGTCAAGGCGGGCATCCGCGAGCGTTTCGGCGAACTGCGCGAGATGGGCATCCGTACGGTGATGATCACCGGCGACAATCCGCTCACCGCCGCCGCGATCGCCGCCGAGGCTGGGGTCGATGACTTCCTCGCCCAGGCGACGCCCGAGGACAAGCTAGCGCTGATCCGCAAGGAGCAGGCCGAAGGCAAGCTCGTCGCGATGTGCGGGGACGGAACCAACGATGCGCCCGCGCTGGCGCAGGCCGATGTCGGAGTTGCGATGAACACAGGCACCCAGGCCGCGCGCGAGGCGGGGAACATGGTTGACCTGGACAGCGATCCTACCAAGCTGATCGAGGTAGTCGGCTTGGGCAAGCAGCTCCTGATGACGCGCGGGTCGCTCACCACCTTTTCCGTCGCCAACGACGTGGCCAAGTATTTCGCGATCATCCCGGCGATGTTCGCGGTGCTCTACCCGTCCCTGGGTGTGCTCAACGTCATGCGGCTGGGGACGCCCGAGAGCGCGATCCTGTCGGCGATCATCTTCAACGCGCTGATCATCCCGCTCCTCGTCCCGCTCGCGCTCAAGGGCGTCGCGTATAGGCCGATGGGTGCCGGCGCGCTGCTCCGCCGCAACCTCCTCGTCTATGGGCTGGGCGGGCTCGTCGCGCCGTTTATCGGCATCAAACTGATCGACCTGGCCGTCAGCGGCCTGGGTCTCGCCTGAGGATCGTACGACATGGGCAAGGACTTCACGAGCGGGCTCCGCCCCGCGCTGGTGCTCACACTCCTGTTCGCCATCCTGCTGGGGATCGGCTATCCCTTGGCCATGACCGGCTTGGCGCAGGCGATCTTTCCATCTCAGGCGAATGGCAGCCTGATCCGGGACGGGGATCGCGTGATCGGGTCGTCCGTGCTGGGCCAGTCATTCACGAGCGATCGTTATTTCCAAACGCGCCCGTCGGCTGCCGGCAAGGGCTATGATGCGCTCGCCTCGGCCGGGTCGAACCTCGGGCCAACCGACAAGCGCCTCGTCGACCGGGTTACGACCGATATAGCGAGCCGTCGCGCCGATGGGGTGACCGGCTCGGTCCCAGCCGATCTCGTAACGGCGTCAGCTTCGGGACTTGATCCTGACCTGTCCCCGGCGGCTGCACGTGCTCAGGTCGTCCGCGTCGCACGGGTGCGAGGGCTGCCCCAAGCGGCGGTCCGCGACTTGGTGGCGCGGCATACGCAAGATCCGACACTCGGCTTCCTAGGCGAGGCGCATGTCAACGTGCTCGCGCTAAACCGCGACCTCGACCGGTTTCGTGGTGTGGCGCCGCGTTGACGGCCGAGCGCGATCGTCCTTCGCCCGAGGCGTTCCTGCGCCAGGCGGCGCAGGAGGGCCGCGGCAAGCTCAAGATCTTCCTCGGTGCCGCGCCGGGCGTCGGCAAGACGTTCGAGATGCTTTCGGAAGGCTCGGCTCGGACTAAGGCGGCTTTGGACGTGGTGGTGGGCGTGGTCGAGACGCATGGGCGGCGCGAAACGGAGGCTCTGACCGTCGGCCTTGAGATACTGCCCCGGCGAGAGGTCGAGTATCAGGGTCGGACGCTGCGGGAGATGGACCTGGACGGACTTCTTCAGCGCCGCCCCGCTCTGGCGCTGGTGGATGAGCTCGCCCACACCAACGCCCCCGGATCGCGCCACCCCAAACGGTGGCAGGACGTCGAGGAGCTGATCGCCGCAGGGATCGACGTCTATACGACCGTCAACATCCAGCACGTCGAGAGCCTCAACGACGTAGTGGCGTCCTTTACCCGCGTCCGGGTGCGTGAGACGGTTCCCGACAGCGTCTTCGAGTCCGCCGAGATCGAAGTCGTCGATATCCCACCCGACGAGCTGATCGAGCGACTGAAGGAGGGCAAGGTTTACCTGCCCGAGGAGGCGACCCGCGCGCTCGACTCGTTCTTCTCCAAGTCGAACCTGTCCGCGCTTCGCGAACTGGCGCTGCGCCGCGCCGCGCAGGCGGTCGACGCGCAGATGCTCGACCACGTGCGCGCGAATGCGCTGGGCGGCACCTGGGCGGGAAGCGAGAGGATCGTCGTCGCGGTCAGCGAGCTGCCCGGCGCCGCGGGCCTAGTCCGCGCCACCAAGCGCATTGCCGATGCGCTTCACGCGCCCTGGACCGCGGTGCATATCGAGACGGCGCGTAGCCGCTCGTTCGGTCGCGACGAGCACCGCCGCCTGGCTGACGTGCTGGCGCTCGCGACCCAGCTCGGCGCGCAAGTGGCGAGCGTCCCGGCGGTCTCGGCGGTCGAGGGCCTCAAGCAGTTCACGACCGATGCGCGCGCAACCCAGCTTGTTGTCGGCAAATCGGCGCGCTCACGCTGGTTCGAACTGCGTCACGGTTCGGTGGTGGACCGACTCGTCCGCGAAACGCCCGGCGTCGCAGTGCATGTGCTGCCGTTCGACGAGGCGGGCCCAAATAACGGGTCCAAGCA
The DNA here is from genome assembly GCA_036386955.1 of Sphingomonas sp. Classification (GTDB taxonomy): domain Bacteria; phylum Pseudomonadota; class Alphaproteobacteria; order Sphingomonadales; family Sphingomonadaceae; genus Sphingomonas. Next base: position 8,408 of record DASVUT010000440.1, read on the forward strand.
ACGTCAGGCCGGAACGCGTCGCAACGAAGAGGCGTGGAGCGGCTATGCATGGACCGCGCTGATGGTTGCCGGGGTGACTGCCGGTGCCAGCGCGCTGTTCCGCGTCATCGACCTCGGAAATGTGGCGCTGCTCTACCTGCTGCCGGTGATGGCGGCGGCCAACCTGTTCGGCCTGAGAACCGGCTTGTTCGCGGGCGTGCTCTCCAGCCTCGCCTACAACTTCTTCTTCATCCCGCCGACTGGTACGCTCACGATTCGGGACCCGGAGAACGTCGTCTCCTTCTTCGTCCTTCTCGGCATCGCGGCGGCGACCAGCCAGCTCGCCTCGCGGGTCCGAGCCCAAGCCGATCTGGCGGCCGCGAGCGCCCGCGCCAACGCGACGTTGGCGGGGTTCCTGCGCCAGCTCACAACTCTTGGCGACCGCGACGAGATCGCGAAATCGATGGTGGGCGAGATCGCACGACTGTTCGACCTGCGCGCCCTCTTGCTCGATCGCGATGGACCGGGGCTGACGATCCTGGCGACGAGCCACTCAGGGGACCGGCTCGAGACGATGGAGATGGCGGCGGCGCAATGGGCATTCGATACGGGCAAGCCCGCCGGGCGCGGCTCGGGTACGCTCGCCTCGTCCGACTGGTACTTCCAGCCGCTCAACTCGGGCGACCGTACGCTCGCGGTGCTGGGCCTGACCCGCGACGACGGCGGCGATCCCGTGCGATCGGATCAATGGCCTTTGTTGATGAGCCTCGTCGACCAGGCGTCGCTGGCGCTGGAACGGATGCGGCTTCAGGACGACATGCGCGACGTCGACCGGCTGCGCGAACGTGACCGGCTGCGAACCGCGCTGCTGTCATCCGTCAGCCACGATCTTCGCACGCCGCTCACCTCTGTGATGGCGGCGGCGGCCGAGCTGCGGCAGGGCTGCACACCCGAGCTGATCGACACGATCGAGGGAGAGGCAGCGCGGCTCAACCGCTTCGTCGCCAATCTGCTGGACATGGCCCGCGTGGAGGCAGGTGCACTCCGCTTGGCGATCGAGCCGGTCGATCTGACGGACGCGGTGGGGGGTGCGGTCCACGACACGCGCCGATCGTTGGAAGGTCACTCGATTCAGCTCGAGGTCTCCCCCGACCTGCCGCTGGTCCGCGTCGATGCTCAGCTCTTCCATCATTGCCTGCTCAACCTCCTCGACAACGCCGGTCGCTACGGCACCCCCGGCACCCCGATCACGATTCGTGGCGACCGTCGCCCCGGCGTGCTGGAGCTGTCGGTGCTCGACGAAGGACCCGGCATCCCCTTCGGGCGGGAGGGCGAGGTTTTCGAGACGTTCCGACGACTGGAGGGATCAGACCGTGCGGTCGGCGGCACCGGACTGGGCCTCGCGATCGTGAAGGGATTCGCGGAGGCTATGGGACTGGCCGTCGCCGCCGCGAACCGGATCGACCGTGACGGAGCATGCTTCAGCCTGATCTTTCCCGAGGCCCTGCTGGTGAACTACATAGGTCAGGAGCGGGACTTGTGAACGAGCCGACCGTGCTGATCGTTGATGACGAGCTATATATCCGCCGGCTGCTTCACGGCACCCTGCAACGCGCGGGCTATCGGACACTGGAGGCGGGCACCGCGCGCGAGGCGCTCGACGCGGCGGTCGCGTCGAGCCCGGCGGCCATCCTGCTCGACCTGGGGCTACCCGACCGCGACGGCCTCGAACTCGTCCCTCTTCTCAAGAAACAGGGCAAGGCGGCGATCATCGTCGTGTCCGCTCGCGAGACGACCGACGACAAGGTCGCAGCCCTCGACCTCGGCGCAGACGATTACGTCACAAAACCGTTCGACACTGAGGAGTTGCTTGCCCGGCTACGCGCGGCGCTGCGGCACAAGTTCGACGAGCGCGGCGCGTCCCCGCTCGTGCGGGCTGGGGAGCTCGAGATCGACTTGGTAGACCGGCGGATCAGCAAGGCGGGCGAAGAGGTGCACCTCACCCGCAAGGAGTACGAGGTGCTGGCGGTGCTGGCCGCCGCACCCGGACGGGTGGTCACGCATCAGAGAATCCTTCAGGCCGCCTGGCCCTACGAGCATGACCGACGGGTAGAATATCTACGCATAGTGATTCGCAACCTGCGCCAGAAGATCGAACCGTCGCCAACGGCGCCGTCGATCATCAGGAACGAGCTTGGCGTCGGCTACCGACTTATGGCCGACCCCTGATCCGTCAGGCCATCTTCGCCGCCAAGATCGAGCCCCAAACGGCTAGCGTCGCGACACCCCCGGCCAGTGTTCAGTGCACCGCGCTCCAGACCAGGCGGCTTTGCGCGTCGATCGACCGGACGAAGGCCGCGAACAGGCGCTGACGAAGCGCGCTCTCGTCTTGCAGGCCCTCCCGGTCGAACTCCTAGCCGAGCAGCAGCGCGCGCAGGCAGAACCAGCTCGACGCGATCAGCGGCGCGATGCCGACGAGGCTCGCGATCGTCAGCAGGGGCTGCGTCGCGGTGTCGAGGCTGAGCGGCGCGCCCGGGGACGCGGAGATCGGGTGCGTGCCGATCGTGATCATCAGCGCGTTGAAGGCGAGCATCGCTCCCAGCCGTGCCGACAGGTCGAGGTCGCGGTTCTCCAGGAACTCGAGGTCGGCCACGAACCCCGGATCGGGCGGATCGCCACGCATCGCCTGAAATGCCCGTAGCCGGATACGGTAGGAGGTGGGCGTGGAGCCGAGCGCGCGCAACCGCGAGGACGGGGCGGGGGCGGTGTTCGCCCTGCGGTTCCCGCCTGCGCTGCTCGTCCGGCCGGAGGAGGAGACAGTGTGAGCGCCAAGATCATAGTTGTCGACGACGAGACGCAGATCCGACGCCTACTCCGGGCGGTGCTGACGCGGGGCGGCTATCAGGTGGTAGAGGCGACGGACGGGCGTGCGGCGGTGTCGCTGCTCGCGATCGAAAGGCCCGATCTGGTGCTACTCGATCTTGGCCTGCCCGATCAGGACGGGCTGGAGCTTGTCGGGCGGCTCGCCGCCGCGGCACCGGTGCTCGTCGTGTCGGCGCGCGAGGCGGTGGAGGAGAAAGTGGCGGCCCTGGATCTGGCCGCCTACAATTTCGCCCGACGGCTCAAGACGCTCAGCGGCCTCACGCCATACGAATACATCGCCAAGATCTGGACCTCAGAGCCAGACCGGTTCATCGTCAATCCGATCCACCAGATGCCGGGACTCAACACCTAGGGTGAACAAGCGTCCCTTGCTCGGAGCGCACGTCGCGGCTCCGAACTTCCGGAATCGGAGCGCGTTGCGGACGGCTGGAACGCTCGGCTTCGCATCTCGTCGGGAACTTTGAATTCCACTTTCGGCGAAGGCTTGTCGATCGTCGGCTAAGGACTCGACCGGGTCGCGGCGATGAACCCTTGAGCCGGTCCTGAGCCGGCGACGGCCATCGAGTCGGCGACAGCGCCTGCTCCTTCGGGCGCGTGTGGCTCGACGCCGCGCGCGTCCACAGGTTCACCGCACTCGGAGCAAGTGAGCACCGACCGGAAGTCCTGGCCGCAGGCTTTGTGGCGATGCATCACCGGCGGCCCATTGTCGCCGGCGTAGTGGAGGTCCCCCCAGTGCACGAGCGACAGCACTGCCGGATAGAGGCCTAAACCCTTCTGGGTCAGCCGATACTCATAGCGGGCGGGTCGGTTCTGGTACGCGACCCTCTCGAGCACACCGTCGGCGACCAGACCGGCCAGCCGCTCAGCGAGCACGCGTCGCGCAATGCCGAGCCGCGACTGGAACTCGTCGAAGCGCCTCACTTTAAGAAATGCGTCGCGGAGGATCAGCAGCGTCCAGCGATCGCCGACCACCGACAGGGCGCGCGCCAGCGAGCAGTTCTCGCCTGAAAGTTCGTTCCACCTCATCATCACAGTGTGCGATTGACACCGTTCACATTCAAGACTTACGAGTTCCGAATGTGAACCGATTGGGAGCTGCGACATGGATGCGCGAAACGCGAGCGTGGCGGTGGTGGGCGCCGGCGATTTCATCGGCGCGGCGATCGCGCGGCGGTTCGCCGTCGAGGGCTATCGGGTTCATGGCGGCCGGCGGCAGGGGGAGAAGCTGGCTGGCCTAGGCGAGGAGATCGCCGCTTCCGGCGGCGTATTCCATGGTCATGCGCTCGACGCTCGCCGTGAAGAGGCGGTGGGGAAGTTCCTGGACGCGGCCGACGCGGACGCTCCGCTGGAGGTCTGCGTGTTTAACATCGGCGCCAACGTCAATCTGCCGCTGCTCGACACCACCGAGCGGGTGTTCCGCAAGGTTTGGGAGATGGCCTGCTACGCCGGTTTCCTGACCGGACGGGAGGCGGCCCGTCGCATGCTCCCCCACGGACGCGGATCGATCTTCTTCACCGGCGCGACCGCCTCGATCCGCGGCGGCAAGGGCTATGCCGCCTTCGCCTCCGCGAAGGCGGGGTTGCGGGCGATGGCGCAGTCGATGGCGCGCGAGCTCGCGCCGCAGAACATCCACGTCGCCCACCTGGTCATCGACGCCGGGGTCGACACGGCCTGGGTTCGCGAACGGATCGCGACCGCCAATGGCGCCGAGGCCGCGGCCGATCTTCCGCCGGACGTGCTCATGAAACCGGAGTCCATCGCCGAAACCTATTGGCAGCTCCACAGCCAGCCGCGCGACGCGTGGACCCATGAGCTCGATTTACGCCCGTATGGCGAACGTTGGTGAGGAGCCCTGAATTGGATCCGATCTTCTATTTCGATTTCGGCAGCCCGAACGCCTACTTCGCCCACCGCGTCATCCCTGGCATTGAGAAGCGCACAGGGGCACGGTTCCGCCGCGTGCCGGTGTTGCTCGGCGGGCTGTTCAAGCTCAGCGGCAATCAGGCGCCGATGGTCGCGTTCGCAGGCGTCCAGAACAAGCTCGCTTATGAACGGCGGGAAACCGAGCGCTTCGTCGCGAGACACGGGCTCACGGCGTTCCGCATGAACCCGCACTTCCCGATCAACACGCTCGCATTGATGCGCGGCGCGGTCGCCGCGGAGATGGAAGGCGTGTTCGACTCCTACGTGGAGGCGATGTTCCGCTTCATGTGGGAGGAGCCGCGCAAGCTCGACGACCCCTCGGTGGTCCTGCGGACGCTAGACGATGCCGGGCTGCCGGGCGAGCGTTTGCTCGCCCGGGCGCAAGAGCAGGACGTGAAGGAGAAGCTCGCGGCCAACACCCAGGCGGCATACGAGCACGGTGCGTTCGGCATCCCGAGCTTCCTGGTCGGCCATGATCTCTACTTCGGCAAAGACCGGCTTCGCGACGTGGAGGACGAGATCTCGGCTACGGGGACTCGTGTGCGCGCGGCGACGTGAACGCGGTCGGCTTTCGACGTGAAGGGACCGAGCCGGGATCGGCGCTGCCGGCGAGGGGCCAGCGACCGGCGTGCGCGATCCCATCCGATCCGCGGCTGCCTCCACGTCAATGATTGTCGCGCGGCAGTCCTGCATCTTGCGCGAGCCGCTGGAACCGCTCCGCACCCTCCAAGATCGCGCCCGTCTCAAGCTGGCCGACCAGCGAGCGTTGGATCGACTGCCACGGCGTCTGCGATCGCGGATAGGGGTAGCCGCCCGCCTCCGTCAGCGCGCGGCGGCGCTGCGCCAACTCCTCGTCAGGGATGAGCACGTCGGCGGTGCCGCGACCCAGATCGATCCGGACGCGGTCGCCGGTTCGGATCAGCGCCAGGCCGCCCATCGCCGCTGCTTCCGGCGACGCGTTGAGGATCGACGGCGAGCCGCTGGTGCCCGATTGCCGACCGTCGCCGATGCAGGGCAGCGCGCCCACGCCCTCGCGGATCAGGTAGGCGGGCGGGCGCATGTTCACGACCTCGGC
>DASVUT010000441.1:0-1963 GCA_036386955.1 Sphingomonas sp.
GATCGGGCGCCAGATCGGCACGCGCGATCAGCGCCAACGCCCCGATCGCCCGCGCGCGCAACGGCCACCGCGCCGCAAACGCCGCCGACAGCCGCTCGTCCGCCCTCCGCCTCGCCTCCTGAGCCAAACCGGCATCGGACAGGTTTGCCGCGAGGTCCGCCAGCGCCCAACCTTCGCCGGCCGTTGACGCCATGGTCGCATCAACGCCGACCAGCCGCGCCATGGCCGTGAACAGCACCCCGCCCCGCCGCGCCGCGAACTCATCCAGATGGGTCGCGTCGAACGGGTCGAGCAACAGCTCCCACGCGTCGATCATGCCCGCCAGTTCGGCTCCGGGCACCACAGGTGTCACATGCGCCGCCAGCGCGGTCAGCACCGGCTCGGCGGGCGGCGTGGCGGTGTCGAGCGCGTGCAACGCGTCATGCCACCAGGTCAGCCGCATCTGCCCAACCATCGGTTCGCGCGTGCTCCGCACCACCTGCCCCAGCGCCGCATCGAGCGACAGCAAGGCGTCGAGCCCCGCCCGCGTGCCCTCGGGCGCGTAGCCGAGCGCCAGTGCCCGCTCCGCCGCCCGCGCATTGGTGAAGCCGTCATTAACCATCTCGCTTGAGCTAGTCTTATGCATGGCCGGCGCAAGAGCCTGTGCAGGTACGACATCACGGGTGAGCGATGCGGGTGAAGCAGGACGATCGAAAGGACACGGCGCACAGTCATCGCACGCTGTCGCGGCTTGCACGCGATACGGGCGGCAACACGCTTGCGATGATGGCCGCCGCGATGATCCCGATCACCGCGCTGGCAGGGTCCGCGATCGATTCCGCGCGCATGTACGTGGTCAAGGTGCGCCTGCAGCAGGCCTGCGACGCGGGCGTGCTGGCAGGGCGCAAGTTCATGGTGTCGAGCAACGCGACGACGCTCGATGCAGCCGCCGTCACCCAAGCGCAGGCCTTCTTCACGAACAACTTCAAGCAAGGATGGATGCAGTCCAAGGCAGTTTCGTTCACGCCGACGAAGACCGCCGATCAGCAGGTGGCCGGCACCGCGACCGCGACCGTGCCGATGACCATCATGAAGATGTACGCCGCGCCCGACGTGAAGCTGAATGTCGTTTGTGAGGCGCGGTACGACGTGGCGGACGCCGATATCATGCTGGTGCTCGACACCACGGGATCGATGGCGTGCGCCGCCAACGAGGCGAGCTGCAGCCAGCCGACCGCCACCTACAACCGCCCCGATGGAACGGGCCTTGGTTACCAGGTCGTCGAGAAGAATACCTCCAAGATCCGCGCGCTGCGGACGGCGGTTCTCAGCTTCTACGACACCGTTACGGCCAATGCCGATCCGACGACGAACCTGCGATACGGGTTCGTATCCTACACGTCGACCGTCAATGCTGGCGCGGCGATTCGGAACATCAATCCCAACTTCCTCGTCGACAGTTGGCGCTACCAGAGTCGGGAGCCTCTGGCCGACGTCAACAACGGCGCGGCGTCCGACGCGAGTTTCACCAACATCAGCGAAGCGGCCTGCAACGCGCGCGTCGGTCGGTCGCCAGGACCCTTCCCGCGTTACAACACTGACGGGACGGCGGACGATTTCACGAAGAAGAGCTGGACCGCGAACGGCTTCGGAAATGCCGCCGTTGGCACTTGCGTGATCACGCGCCAGCCCAAGCGGGTACAGTGGCGCTACCAGCAGGTCCTATATGATACGAGCCAGTTCAAGCTCGGCAATGTGGTGACCGACCCCAGCAAGATCACCGGCGCGACTTCGCGGTGGCAGGGCTGCATCGAAGAGCGCAACACCAACACGGGCACGACCTTCACCGCGGCCAATCTGCCCGCAGACCTCGATCCTGACCTGGTTCCTTCAAATGACGACACGCGCTGGCGACCGATGTGGCCCGACGTCATCTACTTTCGAGGCAACAACACGAGCATCGACTACGCCGGCAACAGTAACA
>DASVUT010000442.1:0-4409 GCA_036386955.1 Sphingomonas sp.
CGTTCCGGGGAGGATTTAAGTCGTGACCGCCCCTGTCCTCACCTCCACCCTGTCCCCCGACAGCGACATTTTCCGCGCCAACGCCGCGCATAACCGCGCGCTTGTCGAGGAGCTGCGTGCCCGCGTCGCCATCGCCGCCCGCGGCGGCAGCGACGCGTCGCGCGATCGGCATGTCGCGCGGGGCAAGCTCCTCCCCCGCGACCGGGTCGAACGGCTGCTCGATCCCGGATCGCCGTTCCTGGAGATCGGGCAGCTTGCCGCAGGTGACCTGTACGACGGCGAGGTGCCGGGCGCGGGCATGATCGCCGGCATCGGCCGCGTGTCGGGCCGGCAATGCATGATCGTGTGCAACGACGCGACGGTGAAGGGCGGCACCTACTACCCGATGACCGTCAAGAAGCATCTGCGCGCGCAGGAGATCGCGCAGGAGAACCGCCTGCCGTGCATCTATCTGGTCGATAGCGGCGGCGCGAACCTGCCGCACCAGGCCGAGGTCTTTCCCGACCGCGACCATTTCGGCCGCATCTTCTTCAACCAGGCGCAGATGTCGTCGCTCGGCATCCCGCAGATCGCCTGCGTCATGGGCAGCTGCACCGCGGGCGGGGCCTATGTCCCGGCGATGTCGGACGAAAGCGTGATCGTGCGGGGTCAGGGCACGATCTTCCTCGCTGGACCACCACTGGTGAAGGCGGCGACGGGGGAGGTCATCTCGGCCGAGGAGCTGGGTGGTTCGGACACGCATGGCCGCAAGTCGGGCGTGGTCGATCACGTCGCCGAGAATGACGAACATGCGCTGACGATCGTGCGCGACATCGTGTCGACCCTGCCGCCGCCGGTGACCGCGCCCGTAAACCAGCGGGATCCCCGCCCGCCCCGCTTCGACGCGGCCGAGCTGTACGGCATCATCCCGCAGGATGTCCGCGCGCCTTACGACGTGCATGAGGTCATCGCGCGGCTGGTCGACGGGTCCGAGTTCCACGCGTTCAAGGCGTTGTATGGCCCCAGCCTCGTCTGCGGCTTCGCGCATATCTGGGGCATGCCGGTCGCGATCCTGGCCAATAACGGCGTGTTGTTCAGCGAATCGGCGCAGAAGGGCGCGCACTTCATCGAACTCGCGTGCCAGCGGCGTATCCCCTTGCTGTTCCTCCAGAACATCTCGGGCTTCATGGTCGGCGGCCGGTACGAGGCGGAAGGGATCGCCAAGCACGGCGCCAAGCTCGTCACCGCGGTCGCGACGGCGCAGGTGCCAAAGATCACCGTGCTGATCGGCGGCAGCTTCGGCGCGGGCAATTACGGGATGTGCGGCCGCGCCTATTCCCCGCGTTTCCTGTTCACCTGGCCCAATGCGCGGATCAGCGTGATGGGCGGCGAACAGGCGGCGAGCGTCCTGGCGACGGTGCACCGCGACGCGGACAGCTGGACGCCCGAACAGGCGGAAGCGTTCAAGGCCCCGGTCCGGCAGAAATACGAGGACGAGGGCAATCCCTACCACGCCACCGCGCGGCTGTGGGACGACGGGGTGATCGACCCCGCCCAGACGCGCGACGTGCTGGGCCTGACGCTGGCGGCGACGCTCAACGCGCCCATCGGGGAGCCGCGGTTCGGCGTGTTCCGGATGTGAGGGGACGTAACGCCAATCCTCCCCGGCACGGGGAGGGGGACCACGCAGTGGTGGAGGGGGCCCACGCCAGCGACGGACACCACACCGCGCAATCGTGGGACCCCTCCGTCGCTTCGCGCCACCTCCCCGTTCCGGGGAGGATTCAGAAGGCGCTCCAGCCTGAGGTTCTTCGCACACCAATCAAGACGGTGAAGCGCGCCCGCGAACTTCGCAAGGCCTTGACCCTGCCGGAGGTGCTTCTCTGGCAGGCCCTCAAGACCCGCCCCGGCGGGCACAGGTTCCGCAAGCAGGTCCCGATGGGACCCTTCGTTCTCGACTTCGCGTGTCTTCAGGGGCGGCTTTGCATCGAGGTCGATGGCGAGGCTCATAATCGCGGCGATCAGCCAGCCTTCGACGCGGAGCGGGACGCCTTGCTCCGGGAGCGCGGCTTCGGCACGCTTCGTATTCCCGCGCGCGACGTCTTGCGCGACCTCGATAGCGCGGTTGCGGCTATCACCGCCCGTTGCGCAGCATAGGACAAACGCCATGATCCTCCCCCTCCTCCTCGCCCTTTCCCTCCCCCAGCACGCCGGCCACGCGCCCGCCCCCAAAGCCGCCGCCGCCGCGCACGCCGCCCATGCCGACGAGGCCGCCGTGCTCAAGGTCATCGACGCGATGTTTACCGCGCTCGCCACCAAGAACGCCGCCGGCATCAAGGCCACGACGTGGCCGGAAGGGCGCGCCACCGGCACCTTCGTGACCGACGCCGGGGTGCACCGCGCATCGACCAGCGACTGGGCGACCTTTGCCGAGCGGATCGCCGCGATCCCGGGCAGCCCGGCCGAGCGCAACATCGATCCGCATGTTCATGTCGACGGCGACATCGCGATGGTGTGGACGCCCTATGTGTTCGAACTCGACGGCAAGGTCGCGCATTGCGGCACCAATCATTTCGACCTGATCCGCCGCGACGGTGAGTGGCGCGTGCTCAACGTCACCTGGACGCAGCGCAAGACCGGGTGTCCGGCGCGGTGATCGACCGCCGCGCGATGATCGCCGGTCTGTGCGTTAGCCCCTGGTGGGCGGGCCTGGCGCAGGCCGCTCCGCGCAGCGCCACCGCGCTGGTGGCGGCGGCGCGGCGGCAGGTCGGCGTCACGCGCGCGTACGACCCCGCCTATAGCCGCCTGAGCTTCCCGAACGGCGATGTGGACCGATCCAAGGGCGTGTGCACCGACGTGGTGATCCGCGCCTATCGCGACGCGTTCGGCATCGATCTGCAGGCGCTGGTCAACGCCGACATGCGCGCGGCGTTCGGGGCCTATCCGGCGAGATGGGGCCTCAGCCGCACCGACCGCAACATCGATCATCGCCGCGTGCCCAATCTCCAGACCTTCTTCGCGCGCCGGGGTGTCAGGCTAGCGTCCGCGGCGGACTGGCGCGCCGGCGACATCTTCACCGCAATGATCAACGGCCGCCTCCCGCATATCGGCATCGTGTCCGACCGCCGGGGCCGCCATGGCCCGCTCGTCATCCACAATATCGGTGCCGGCACCCGCGAGGAGGACGCCTTGTTCGCCCACCCGCTGACCGGTCGTTTCCGTTTCGCACTGGACCCGCAATGATAACCTCGCTCCTGATCGCCAATCGCGGCGAGATCGCCTGCCGCATCATCCGCACCGCGCGGGCGATGGGCGTGCGCACCGTCGCGGTCTATTCGGACGCGGATGCGGGCGCGCTGCATGTCAGACAGGCGGACGAGGCGGTGCATATCGGCGCCTCGCCGGCGCGTGAGAGTTACCTGGTCGGCGAACGGATCATCGCCGCGGCCAAGAGCAGCGGGGCCGAGGCGATCCACCCCGGCTACGGGTTCCTCAGCGAGAATGCCGATTTCGCGCAAGCCGTGATCGACGCCGGGCTGATCTGGGTCGGCCCCCGGCCCGACAGCATCCGTGCCATGGGGCTGAAGGACGCCGCCAAGGCGCGGATGATCGCCGCCGGCGTGCCGGTGACTCCGGGCTATCTGGGCGAGGACCAGTCGCCGGGTCGGTTGCAGGCGGAGGCCGACGCGATCGGATACCCCGTGCTGATCAAGGCGGTGGCGGGCGGCGGTGGCAAGGGGATGCGCATCGTTGAGAACTCCGCGCAGTTCGCCGAGATGCTCGCCTCGTGCCGGCGGGAGGCCGCGGCATCGTTCGGCGACGACCGGGTGCTGATCGAGAAATATATCGAGCGTCCGCGCCACATCGAGGTGCAGGTGTTCGGCGACACGCACGGCAATGTCGTCCATCTGTTCGAGCGCGATTGCTCGCTTCAGCGGCGGCACCAGAAGGTGATCGAGGAGGCGCCCGCGCCCGGCATGGACGAGGCAACTCGGGCGGCGGTCTGCGGCGCGGCCGTGAAGGCGGCGCAGGCGGTCGATTATGTCGGCGCGGGCACGATCGAGTTCATCGCCGATGCGTCCGAGGGGCTGCGGCCGGATCGGGTGTGGTTCATGGAGATGAACACGCGGCTCCAGGTCGAACATCCGGTGACCGAGGAGATTACCGGCCAGGATCTGGTGGAGTGGCAGCTCAGGGTCGCGTCGGGCGAGCCGTTGCCGCTCAAGCAGGATCAGCTTTCCATCCGCGGCTGGGCGATGGAGGCGCGGCTTTATGCGGAGGATCCGGCGCAGGAGTTTTTGCCATCCACCGGCCGGCTCGATCATTTCGTGCTTCCTCGCGGCGTGCGGATCGACACGGGCGTGGAGGAAGGCGACCGGATCAGCCCTTATTACGACCCGATGATCGCCAAGGTCATCGCGCGCGGTGGA
>DASVUT010000443.1:0-13954 GCA_036386955.1 Sphingomonas sp.
TCGGCGCATAACCGGGTTAGCTGCTCCACATGCGTTCCAACGGTGATGGCGACCAGCGTTACCGGTCGCGTCCGCGCGATCCTTGCCAGTTCGGTCGCGATGAACGGACCGAGCGCAGAGAATTTGAACGAATCCATCCGACCCAGATACCCCACCGACAAGGCATGCCCTGTCGGCAGGCGATGTTGATACGGCGTCCCCAAGGGAGCCGGCAAAGGGATTAAGATCGATGGCGGCAGGGCTTTTGGATAAAAGAAGCGGAACGACCGGATGGTGGAACCGTCCATCGCGGCCAGCGCATCCTTGCGGACCATGAAGTTCAGCATGGCGCTGTTACGTGCAGCATGGCCGCGGAACATGGCAAAGACGCGGGGCACCATTTCAAATCCCCAGCGCAACACGACCTTTCCTATATGGGGAAAGAACTGGTACAGAACATCATTATGCTGAACGATCCAGAAAAAGACCCGCGCACCGGGTGCGATGTTCCACGGAATATCTTCTTCCGTCAGTTTGGCGACGCTGGCTATGAAGACGTGATCTACGGTTATGTTTGACGTTCTAGCTTCATCGGGATTCAAAAACTTGGCCCAGGAGATGTCCTTCCTGAGCCGCGAACCCGCCTTGTCCACGATCACGAAATCGCGGTCGATGCGACGCAGATACTCGGCGAAGCGCGTGACGAAAACGTCCACCCCGCCCCATTCCCCGCCGTTCATGTAGATCAGGATCATCGCGCACGAACCGTCACGCGCGCGCGCAGCGCCGTGGCAAGCGGGCCCAGCCGAGCAAGCTTGCCCTGGAAGACGCCCAAGGTATCGAGGCGCAGCAAGGCGAGAACTCCCATAGCCGCGGCAAGCACGCTGCCCACGGCGAACCCCAGAAGGTCGGATGCCATACCGCAGGCACCGGTGAGCGCCACCGCTGTCATCAGCCCAGCCGCAGCCGATGCCACGGGTCGTGTCCAGCGAAACCCTGTCTGACGGCGGGCGAGCAGATAAACGGTGGGAACGTAGATGGCGTACATCAGCAGGAAACCCACGCCGGTCGCCGCCAGCCCGAGTGCATCAATCGTCAACCAAATGAACGCCGAGAAGAAAGCGGCCTCCATTACCTCAACGGCCAGGAATACACGCCCACGGCCAGCCGCAAGGGTCACGAAGCCGAGCGGCCATCCGATGATCTTGAGGACATCACCGGCGATCTGCCAGCGCAAGACGTCCACCGCGCCGTCGAATTGCGACGAGTATAGGAGCCGGATCACCCAGGGCGCGGCCGCTTGCACCCCGATCAGGACCGGTGCCGCCAGCAACAGGCCGATCTCGCTTTGCTCATTGACCATCCGATTGGCGACAACCGGATCGGAGATCGCCGCAGTAAGCCGGGGGTAATAGTCCGCCGCCATGGCGGTCAGCACAAAACCGGTATAGGTCATGGACACCGTCCAGGCGGCCGAGAACTCGCCTAATGGCGCGGCCCCCAAGCGTTGCCCCACGATCGATCGGATGATCAGCAGCATCAGCGTTCCGGCGATGGAGGCGCCCATGAAACTGATCCCGAGCTTGAAGAGCGGTAGCCAGTATCGCCATCGATCCTTCGTCGTCAGCGCGATGCGAGAAGGGCGCGGCAGGCGGCGCGCGATCATCACGCCCGTAATCACCAGGGCCAGCGGTGCGATGACGACATAGGCGACCAGCGCTTCTTCCCGCCAGATTAGCAGGACCGCGATACCGAGCACCGTTCCGAGCAGCGTCCCGTACACGCCGACCCTGGCGATGTCGCCGATGCGGCGAAAACCGTTGAGCAGGGCGCCTTGCGCGTTGACCAGGATCGTCAGTCCCGCCGCTAGCCCGATCCAGCCCATCATGGCCGCCTGCCGCCGATCGCCCAGTACATGAACCGCGATGGGTTCACCAAACAGCCAGAAGACGAAGGTGACGATCGCTGCCAGCAGGACGCTGCCCCAGAACAGCGCGCTGCGCGTGCCCGTCAGCGCCTTTTCGTCACCACTGGCGGCATCTTCCGCGATCTGGCGAACCCCAGAACTGGGAATGCCCAAGCCGCCCGTTGCGGCACCGGTGCCCACCAGGCTCTGCAAGAGACCGACCATGCCGACACCAGCCGGGCCAAGAAGAATGGCGACCACCTTGATCCGCGCCAGGCCGATCAGGATGCTCAACACCGATGCGCCGCCGATGATCGATGAGGAGCGCAGGATCTGGCGCGCGGAGGATGATGAGGTCACGATGATATCCGGATCGGTTCGCGCCCTCATACAGGGTGGGCTTGGCAGGACCAGCGCCGCCGGTCCGCGCGCGCTGTTGTTCCCCGCCTGCACATGGGCTAGCGCGACCGATATGCAAAAGGCGGTGCGAGAACACGCTCGGCTGGAACTCGTGCCCTATACTCGCGACATCCTGGACCTGTCCCATGGCTGGCTCAGTGATGTCGAAACCAAGCGGCTGACGCTCACACCGTCCTTCACGCGCGAGGAGCAGCAGGCGTTCTTTGCAGGCCTGCCCTCTCGCCAGGGATATCATATCTGGGGCGTTCGGCTGAATGGCGGTGCCGTGATCGGTGCCGCAGGTATCAAGAATGTTCGTGGCACGACGGGTGAATATTGGGGATATATCGGCGACAAGCTCTTTTGGGGGCAGGGTCTGGGCCGGGACATCATTCGAGCGGTTGAAGAAGAAGCGCACCGAATAGGTCTCGACAGTCTTCACCTCACCGTTTCACCCGACAACATACGTGCCGTCTCTTTGTACAGGCGCGCCGGGTTCGTCGATATCGGCAAAACCGACGGTCTGCTGCGGATGGCGAAATCCATTGCCATCTGACCTGCTTCGTCACTGATCTGGGCTGGAACGATCGTGCACAATCTGGTGGTTAATCTGTTCGCCGAGGCGGACTTCGGCTGTTTGTTCCACGAACCCGCCTTCTTCCGGCTTCATGCCGAACAAGACGGACGATATTTTCAATGGATGGAAGGCGGCAAGGTGCGGGCCGGCGTGCACTTCACCCAGGTCGATGATGGCGTCTGGCGCAGCCCGGCGCGGGGGACCTTTGCCGGTTATGCCTGGGGTCCGGACCTGTCGATCGAGCAGATGTTCGCCTTTCACGATGCGGTTGAGGCTCAATTGGTACGCGCCGGCGCGCAGCGTATCGAAATCCTACCTGCCCCTATGGCCCATGACCCGGCAGGTTTCGCCAACAGCCTGTATCTGTTGCGTGCGCGCGGCTTCGCGATCGACACCTGTGACCTCAATCAGGCGCTTGATGTGACCCAGACGTCGCTTAGCGAACGCATGAGCTATGGAAACCGCAAACGGCTGCGCAAGGCGGAGCGTGAAGGCTTCCATGCGCACAGGGTCACGCTCGACCACCTGCCCGCCATATACGATACCATTGCCGCGAACCGAGCCGCCAAGGGCAATATGGTGTCGATGGAATTGAGCCAGCTTGAGGAGATGGCGCGACTCTTTCCGGACCGGGTAGTGCTGTTCGGTATGACCGACGGAGCGGAGGGCGGCGATTTTGCCGCCGCGGCGGTCTGCCTGCGTCTGTCACCGTCGGTGCTGTACGTGTTCTATTGGGGCGATCGCCCGGGCTATTCCGCGCTGAGCCCTATCGTGACGCTCGCCGACGCCATCTATAGCTATTGTCAGGAAGCGGGCGTCGATATGCTCGACGTGGGCACATCGACGATCGACCGCGACCCCAATTTCGGCCTCATCCAGTTCAAACGCGGCCTTGGCTTCACGGAGTCGCTCAAGGTCAGGATGTCGAAACAGCTCTGACCGCCCTCACCACCCGCTCCGCCTGCTCCATTGTCAGATGCGGACCGATCGGCAGGCTGAGCACTTCTCCGGCCAACCGCTCGGCGACCGGGAACGCGCCTTCACCCAGGCCCAGATCGGCATAGGCCTGCTGCCGGTGGGGCGGGATGGGATAATGGATGACTGTCTGAATGCCTTGATCAGCCAATTTAACCGCCACTGCGTCGCGATCCGACACCGTCACCACGAACAGGTGCCAGGCCGGGTCCGCCCAGTTGGGAACATGCGGCAACCCGATATCCGTCCCGGCGAACCGATCGAGATAAAGGGCGGCGATCGTCTTGCGCCGGTCGTTCCAGACATCAAGGTGCCGCAGCTTGACGCCGAGCACCGCCGCCTGCAGCGGGTCCAGCCGCGAATTGACGCCCCTGACCTCGTTCACGTAGCGGCGCGCCGAACCGTAATTGCCCAATATGCGGACGCGGCGGGCGATCTCGGGATCGTCGGTCGTCAGCGCGCCGGCATCACCCATCGCGCCCAAATTCTTGCTGGGGTAGAAGCTCCACGCCACCGCGTCGCCATGCGCGCCGACGCGACGCTCCTTGTACCGTGCGCCATGCGCCTGGGCCGCATCCTCCAGGACGCGAAGCCCATGGCGGCGTGCCACGACGAGGATCGGATCGAGGTCGGCCGGCTGCCCGTACAGATGCGTCGGCAAGATGACCTTGGTCCTGGGCGTCAGCGCCGCCTCGATCCGCCCAGGATCGAGATTATGCGTCGCTGGGTCGGGCTCGACTGGCACCGGCCGCGCGCCCGTCATGCTGACGGCAAGCAGCGTCGCGATATAGCTGTTGCTGCTGACGATCACCTCGTCGCCGGTGCCCACATCCATCGCGAGCAGCGCCAGATGAAGCGCATCCAGGCCATTGCCGACACCGATGCAATGCTCCGCTTCGCAATAGAAGGCGAAAGCCTCCTCGAACGCCGTGACCTCAGGACCGCCGATATACCAGCCCGACGCCGACACGCGCGCGACGGCGTCGTCGATCTCCTCCTTCAACTCCCGGTAGGCGGGCGCGAGATCGAGGATCGGAACGCTCACGCTGCGGCTCCCGTACGAACGAGCGCGGTGAAATCCGCATAGTTCCTGATGTAATCGGCCTCGTCATAGATATCGTCGGCAAGGACGGCCAGCACGCAATCGGCCGAGAAATCGTGCATCTCGTGCCACACCATGGGTGCGATCTCGACCGCCAGATCGGGACGGTCCAGAACGACGCGCTCCTGCGCCTGTCCACTGTCGAGCAGCATCGTGCACGATCCGCTGACGCAGACGGCCAATTGGGTCAGCTGCCGGTGGGCGTGGAAGCCACGGCTCACCCCCGCCTGTGTTCCGAAGATATAATAGACCCGCGCGATGGCGAAGGGCACTTCACGCCCGGATTCCAGCGCGATCAGGCTCCCGCGGGCGTCGCCGAGGACGGGGAAGCGGTGCAAACGACAATGACCAGGCAGTTCGAGCGACAAGGCGTCCATCCGGATGAGGTGGCGGCCGTCATAGCGGAGCGCCAAGGGTCCACAACCGCCAATCCGCGCGGCGCGCCGTGACACGCGTGGGCGTCTCGTGCAAAGGGCCGCGCGGTGCGGGCGACGGAGTGCGGGACATGTGTGGCATAGCCGGCGCGATCTTTCAGCGCACGCGCGATCCCGTTCTGGTCGATCGCATGACCGGGTGCCTCCAGCATCGCGGGCCCGACGATGCAGGGCGGTGGGACGATCCGGACGCGGGGAACGACGGCCGCGTTGTGCTCGGCCACCGGCGCCTGGCGATCGTCGACCTGTCGCCGCTGGGGCACCAGCCCATGGCGTCCGACGACGGACGCTGGATGATGGCCTATAATGGCGAGATCTATAACCACCTCGCCATTCGCGCCGAACTCGACGCGGCCGGGCTCGCGCCTACTTGGCGCGGGCATAGCGATACCGAGACGCTCGTCGCCGCGATCGCCGCCTGGGGGCTGGAGCCGACGCTGGCGCGCGCCGTCGGCATGTTCGCGATCGCGCTGTGGGATCGGCAGACCCGCCTGCTCCACCTGATCCGCGACCGGTTCGGCGAGAAGCCGCTTTATTATGGCTGGGTAGGCGGTGACTTCCTCTTCGCGTCCGAACTCAAGGCGATGCGCATGCATCCCGGGTTCGCCAACCCGGTCGACCGCGATGCGCTCGCCGCCTTTGCCGCGCGCACCTATGTGCCAGCGCCGCATTCGATCTACCGCGACATCTACAAGCTGGAACCCGGCTGCATCCTGACGCTGGCACCTGGTGCCGCGCGCACCGCGCCGGGCGCGCCACCGGCGCAAGGGCTGCACGGCGGGCTGACGCTGACGCGCTACTGGTCGTATCGCGACGTGCTGGCGACCGGCGCGGCCGATCCGATCGAGCACGAAGCCGACGCGATCGCTGAGCTCGACGCAACGCTCGGCCAGGCGATCGCGGGCCAAGCCATGGCGGATGTGCCGGTGGGAGCGTTCCTATCGGGCGGGATCGACAGCTCGGCGGTGGTGGCGCTGTACCAGCGGCATGCCTCGACCCCGGTCAGGACCTTTTCGATCGGATTTCAGGAGGCCGGCTTCAACGAGGCCGAGTACGCCAAGGCCGTCGCCGCGCATTTCGGCACCGTGCATGACGAACGCTATGTCTCGGTCGCCGAGACGCAGGCCGTCATCCCGCTGCTGCCGACGATGTATGACGAGCCCTTCGCCGACTCGTCGCAGATCCCGACCCATCTCGTCAGCCGTTTCGCGCGCGAACAGGTCACGGTCGCTCTCTCGGGCGATGGCGGCGACGAGCTGTTCGCAGGCTATAACCGTCACTTCGCCGCGCCCAAGCTATGGGAGCGGCTGAGCCTGTTGCCGCGTCCGGTGCGCGCCGCGGCGGGCGCCTCGCTCGGCCTGTTGCCACCTGCGCTGTGGAACGCGATCCCCGGCCGGCCGCCGCATTTCGGGGCCAAGGTGCAAAAGGCGCTGCGCGTCGCGGGCAATGCGCGCCGGTTCGACGATGTCTATGCCAGCTTCCTCGACGAATGGAGTTTCGAGGCATCGCCGGTGGTCGGCGCGGGTGTGCCGGCGGGGTTGGACATGGAGCCCTTTCCCGGCGCGCACGATGCGCTGCGGATGATGTATTGCGACGCGACCACCTATCTGCCCGACGACATATTGGTGAAGGTCGACCGCGCGGCGATGGCGGTCAGCCTGGAAACGCGCGTGCCCTTCCTCGATCACCGCGTCGCCGCGGTCGCCGCGCGCATCCCCTTGTCGATGAAGATCAAGGGCGGTCGCGGCAAGCATGTGCTGCGCGAGATGCTCTATGCCCATGCGCCGCGCGCGCTGTTTGAACGGCCCAAGGCTGGGTTCGCGATCCCGATCGGTCAGTGGCTGCGCGGGCCGTTGCGCCCCTGGGCGGAGGAGCTGCTGGCACCCGCACGACTTGCGTCGGAGGGATATTTCGACGCCGCGGCGGTCGGCGTGCGCTGGTCCGAGCATCTGTCGGGGCGGCGCGATGCCACCGCGGCGCTCTGGGCGGTGCTGATGTTTCAGGCCTGGCTCGCCGAACAGGCACCGGCCGCAACCGAGTGGAGACAAGCTTCGTGAAAGTTCTCGTCACCGGCGTTGCCGGGTTCATCGGTTCCACCTTGTCGCTGGCACTGCTCGCGCGCGGCGACAGCGTGGTCGGGATCGACAGCATCAACGATTATTACGACCCACAGTTGAAGCGCGACCGGCTGGCGCGGGTGATGGAGGCTGGTGGGGACCGCTTCCACTTCGCGCAGGTCGACTTCTCCGATCATTTCGCGCTCGAGGCCGCGCTGGCGGACACGGCGTTCGACCGCATCGTCCATCTGGGCGCGCAGGCGGGGGTGCGCTATTCGATCGAGAACCCGCGCGCCTATCTCCAGTCCAACCTGGCCGGGCACCTCAACCTGCTCGAGATCGCGCGGCACCGCGGGTCCGAGCATCTGGTCTATGCCTCGTCCTCGTCGGTCTATGGCGGCAACACCAATCTCCCCTTCCGCGTCGAGGAC
Organism: Sphingomonas sp.; assembly: GCA_036386955.1. GTDB lineage: Bacteria > Pseudomonadota > Alphaproteobacteria > Sphingomonadales > Sphingomonadaceae > Sphingomonas. The sequence continues at coordinate 7,861 of DASVUT010000443.1, forward strand.
CGGGTCGACCAGCCCTTGTCGCTCTATGCCGCCACCAAGAAGGCGGACGAGCTGATGAGCGAAACCTATGCGCATCTCTATCGCCTGCCCCAGACCGGCCTGCGCTTCTTCACCGTCTATGGGCCTTGGGGACGGCCCGACATGGCGATGTGGCTGTTCACCAAGGCGATCTTCGAAAACCGGCCGATCGATGTGTTCGGCGAAGGACGCATGCGGCGCGACTTCACCTATGTCGACGACATCGTCGCAGGCGTCGTCGCCTGTCTCGACAATCCGCCGCCTGATGACGGCGCGGTCAAGGCAGGCGGCAGCATCGGCCCGCACCGGCTGTACAATATCGGCAACAATCGGTCCGAGGAGCTCGGCGAGATGATCGCGTTGATCGAACAGGCTTGCGGCAAGCCCGCCGAGCGCCGGTTGTTGCCGATGCAACCGGGTGATGTGCGCGACACCTTTGCAGATATCAGCGCCATCCAGCGCGACCTGGGCTTTGCCCCGCGGACGACGATCGCGGATGGCGTGCCGCGGTTCGTGGGGTGGTACCGCGATTATCACGGCCTTTGACACCTGTGTCCTTTGGGTCACAAGTCGATGTTTTCTATAGGAGACCGGAACCACAAACCCTTGGCGCGGTTAGCGCTTTGGTGACGAACAGAGTTCTATTGCACTGCGGCAGACTGTCCTATTTTGGGTAGACAAGACGGATTGCGATGACCTATAGGCCCTCGTGAAGAGGGTCGAATGATCCGAAAGGGAGTATGTGCGGGTGAAGATTAAGGCTTTCAACACGGCCGTAGCGGCGCTTTCGCTGGTGTTCGCACCGACGATGGCAGCAGCCCAGCCGATCGCGACGCCCCTCACGCAGCAGCAGCAGCCTGCTTCCGAGACGGTAACGGGTGACAATGCTCTGGGCGGTGGTGTCAGCTTCATCGTTGCCGGTCTGGCGATCATCCTCATCGGCCTGGCGATCTACATCGCGGTCGACGAGGACACGGACCCCAACAGCCCGTAATCGACCAACCAGTTTTACGGAGAAAGGCCGGGCGACATTGTCGTCCGGCCTTTTTCTTGTTTACGGCTAATCCCGTCCCTCGAACTTGGGGCCATGTAGGATCACCCGTGCCCGCGCTGCCCCTGCCCCTGCCGACATGTCTGCTGCCCCCGCTACTGCTACGCCTACTGATCGCATCGGTTCTGGCCCATCCGGGTGCGGGCCTGGCGTTCGGGCTGCAGACCTCGGCCGTCTCCGCTGCGCCCTCCCCCGCCCCCGCACTTCACATACCGGGCCGGCAGGACGATGCCCACGTCGCCCGAATCGCCTTTCGCCTGGGCGAGGCGGGGCGGGCGCGGTGCCCGGTCGTCGAGGCCGGCACCGGCCTGGTGCTCCAGCATCTGTCGCAATTCCACCTGCCCGGCCGTGCGGAGATGATCGCCGCCTGGGCTCTCGACCGCGGCCCGGGCGTCGTCGCGGTGGTGCCGCAATCCCCCGCCGCCATGGCGGGCGTCCGCGCCGGCGACGTGCTGCTGTCGGTCGACGGCACCCCCCTCCCCCCCGAACCGGGCCTGGCCGATCCGTTCGACGCGCCCCGCGCCCATGCCCGCGCGGACGTGGTCCATGCGCTGCTGACCACGGGCACCGCGCCGTCGATCGCGGTCACGCTGTGGCGCGACAGGGCGGTGATCGCCGCCCGGCTTCAGCCGCGCCCGATCTGTCCGTCGCGCGTCCATCTCGCCCGCTCGGATCAGCGCAACGCTTATTCGGATGGCCGGCGCGTCCTGCTGACGACGGGGCTGCTGGCGCAGGTGACCGGCGATGACGAACTCGCCTTCGTCATCGCGCACGAACTCGCGCACAATATCCTGGGCCATGCGGCGATTATGCGCGGGGGGCAGGTGTCGCGCGGGATCGGCCGGACGCTGGGGCGCAGCGGACAGATCGTGCGCGCCGCCGAAAGCGATGCCGACAGCCTCGCCACCGAACTGATGCTCGATGCAGGATTCGATCCGGTGCTGGGGGCACAGGTGCTCCGCCGCGTGGGCGGGGCGACGGTCGCCCTGTTCGCCGATCACGCCCCCACCGACGCGCGGATCGCGGCGGTCGCGGCGCTGGTCCAGGCGCGCCGGACCGGAGTTCGGGCCCGTTGAGACAGCGCGATTTCTATCAGGTGCTGGGGCTCGCGCGCACGGCCACCCCAGGACAGATCCGCGAGGCCTATATCCGCCTCGCCAAGCGGCACCATCCCGATGTCGCGGGCGAGCTGCCGAGCCGGCTCGCCGACATCCAGCAGGCCTATCGCTGCCTGCGCGACGCCGATGCGCGCGCCGAACATGATCGGGTCATCGAGCGCGGCGAACGCGAGCACGCGGCGCGGCAGCAATCGGTCCAGCGCCGCCTTCACGGCTATGACCGCCGCCACCCCCGCCCCCTGCCCCGCCCATATCGCAGCTGGCCGTGGCGTTCCCTTCTCCTGACCGCGGCCGGCGTCGCGGTGGTCGCGCGGCTGTCGCTGACGCTGTTCGGATGAGGCGGGCAGCGGCCAATGGACGCCGTTGTGCGCCTTGTGCCGCGAAGGAGACCGGCACGTCTTCGTCGATGAACCCGCCAACCCGCGCGTCTATTGGGATGTTCGCGCCGGCTCACGTCCCATCCGCTGGCCGCTCCGCGCAGACCTTGGACTAATTCTGCCGGCAAGCGATAGTGGACAGGCAAAGCTTCTAATACAGCTAGCGGTGCCGGGCAGATCAGCATGGCTGATTCCATGAGTCAGTCGAGTACGGACCGAAAGCGGAATATGCTTACTCTCTAATTTCAGCGCAGGCCCGCGAGGAAAATCTCGGCCATCTCCCGGTCGACCGTGACGGTGCATTGTGCCGTGCCACGCGTTCTAGCGTTCCTGGCACAAGCCTTCATCCGCTTTCCGTTCTCTTGAACCAAGTTGCCCCCCATGTGCATCGCTCGCCAGCTATTCGGCGACGATGCCGAGATGAGCCGACCACCCGCCTCCAGATACATGTTCTTGCCGGACTTCCCCAGCATCCGTGCGGCCATCCACTCCGGCCAGTGCCAGCTGTCGGGCGTCATTCGAACGACTGCGCCCCATACGGCTAGATACAACAGGAACGCCACCAGGGCGCTCGACCCGCCCCATTTCAGGTTCTGGATAGTCTGCTCACCGGCCTTCAGGTGCGAATTCAAGGATACCTCTGCCCGGATAGCCGCAACTTCCATCTGCTTGGCCGCGTCCTCCAGCTTCTGGTTTACCGCCTTCGCGGCTGCGGCCAACTGATCCGACATTTGCCGGGGCGTCAACGACAGCATCGGGCTGTTAGTGAGCACTTCCACCTTCGCCGCCATGGCCTCTTGAGCGTTCATGATCTCCCTCAAGGTCGGGCTGTAGTCGGTCGTCTTTTTGCCCTTGTTCGGTGCGGCGAGCGCCTCCTTGAGCTGTGCGTCGAGCGCCGCGACCTCCTCACGCAAGGCGGCCAGCTCCGACGTCAACACCTCGAACGCTATCTCCGCCCCGCTCCGCCCGTCCGCCATCTCGCTTCCCCCTCGCCCTTCCGCCTCTCGCGCTTCAGCGCTCCATGTCCATGTCGCGATCGCGCGCCGCCATGACCTCACGCATGACATCGAGCGCCGGGCGGCCGCGCGGAACCTCGCTCCCGGCCAGCCGGTCCACCCGCGCATCCAGCGCACGCACAAGCTCTGGATCCTTCTGGGCTGACGCAGCCATCGCTTCCATGCCCGTCATCGCCCGGTCCGCCACGGCTCCGTAGCCGTCGGTCCTGTCGTGCTGGGTGCGCAGCTTGCTCCAGGCTTCTGCGAAGCGGTCGGCGCGCAGTTCGGGATCGGCGCGCACGCGCGTTTCCAGATCCATAGCCATCTGCGCTGCGCCCGTGCTGCCCTTGGCCGCTTGGCCGACCAGCTCCGGGCCGCGCTCGAACGCGGCCGCCAGGTCCTGCGCGCCGTCCGGGCGCACCTGGTCGAGCGCGTCGCCCGCCTTTTCGAGCTCGATCTTCTGGTGGGGCAGAGCTTCCTGGTTCCGGGCGACCATGGCGCCGATCGCCTGATGCGCCTGGGCGTAGCGTTCGACCGCCATGCTCTCCTCGGACCGGGCGGGCGTACGCGTGGACGGCGCAGGCGATCGCGCGGCACGCCCGGGCGCGGCCGGCGTCTTTGCCGCGCCCGGACGCGACGAGAGTAGTGCCGTGGACAGCCGCAGGTGCGAGAACCTGTCCCGAACATCGCGAGCGACATCGACCGCCTTGGCCTTGCCCGCGCTGATCGCGGCCACGAACCGCTCAGGGATCGTGATCCCGCGCCGGTCGGCGAATGCGTGGATCATCTGCATCTCGTCACGCGCAGGCTGATGGTCGCCCGCCATGTCTTTCGATCGATCGCGCGACAGGGCGCGCGTGAGCGCGCCCTCGTTCTTGAAGTCGTCGCGGCCCCAGTGCAGCTCCACGCCGTCGCGGTGCCGGGACAGGCCCGTATACGCCGCATGCCGGTCCATGCCCGGAGTGGCGAGCACATGCGTGCGGTCGACCGTCACCCCTTGTGCCTTGTGGTAGGTCGCCGCGTAGCCGTGATCGAGATGGGCATAGTGTTTCAGATCGAAGGCGACCCGGCGACCGTCGTCGAGCCTGGCCCGCATCCGGTCAGGCGACACCCGCTCGATCCGCCCCAGCGTTCCATTCTTCACGCCGAGCTCGCGGTCGTTGCGCAGGAACATGAGCCGGTCGCCGGTCGCGAACGGGCGCTCACCGTGCTCGGTTCTGACCGCGACGTCGGCACCCAACTCGCCCGACATGCGCATGCGGCCGCGCGCCTGCGCGTTCAGCTCCAGCCGTTCGGCGTTGGTATGCGTCAGGATGATCCGACTCTTGTCCGGCTCCGCCCGGCACTGCGCATCCCAGCGGTCGATGAGCGCGGAGCGCGCCTCCTCGCGTGTGGGAGCGGCATGGACCATGCCATGCTGATGGTACGCATTCAGCGCGTCCGCCGCGCGCGCGAACGCCAGCGAGCGCGTCGCGTCCTGCTGCCAGGGCTCGCGCTGCCGGCGTATCTCGGTGATCTCGGCCGCGCCGTGGCGCTCGGCTAGCATCCGGAACGCCGCCCCCGCCTCGATCGCCTGAAGCTGCTCGGGATCGCCGATCAGGACCACCTTGGCGCTCGCGTCCTTGGCGGCGGTGAGCACGCGTTCCATCTGCCGAGTTCCGACCATCCCGGCCTCATCGATGACGAGCACGTCGCGCCTGGTGAGCCCCTCGAACCCCTTGCCCCAGCCATGCTCGAGCGATGCGATCGTGCGCGATACGATGCCCGAACCCGCCTCCAGGGTCTCGGCCGCGATCCCTGACAGCGCCGCACCCCTGACGTTGAACCCTGCCTTCTCCCAAGCCTCGCGCGCGACGCCCAGCATCGCCGACTTGCCCGAACCCGCAAAGCCGATCACCAGCGAAAGGCCGTCGGCCCGCGTCACCCGCCAGAACGCGTCATGCTGCTCGCGCGACAGGGTGAGCCCGCGCGCTTGCGCGGCCGCCAGCGCGGTTTCGCGGTGTCCGGCGACGCCCCCATGGTCGCGAAGCAACGCCAGCCTGTCCGACGCCTGCTCGAGCCGGACCTCGACCTCGACCATCTCGCGGCTCGTGAACCGCTCGTCGCCGCGCACGTCCTTGCCCAGCTTCACGAGTTCGGGCGACGCCTTCACCGCGCCCATGACCCGGTCGAACTGCTCGGCACCGTCCGAGTGCCGGTGCGCGAACACCGCCAGCTCGCGGGTCGTGAACGTCGCCTGGTTGCGTGTCACCGCAGCCAGCAAAAGTGCCGGATCCGCGATCGCCTTGTCGCCGTTCTCGCGCGCGATCCGCCGGTGGTCGGCCGCGCGCTCGGCCGCTTCCCCACGCTCCTCGCGCCGCGCTCCGGCAGGCCCGATCTTGTGCTGCGGCTCGAGTTCGATGCCCTGGTCCCGGAGCGTTCGATGATCGATCCGCTGCTCGATCCCGAGTTCTGCCAGGCGCGTGTTGACGTGCGTGGCCCAGGCCTCGCGCCAGCCCTTGAGGACCTCGACCCTGTTCCACTCACGCACCTTGG
>DASVUT010000444.1:0-2441 GCA_036386955.1 Sphingomonas sp.
TTGCGGGCGAGTTGGGCTTGGCCCCCGAGATAGGGCGGCGGCACGGCGATGTCGCGATAGTCGGCACCCGCCGCGGCGCGCAGCGTCCAGCTCGGATCGATCAGGTGCGGACGGGCGAGCGCGACGAGGTCGGCGCGGCCGGCGGCGAGGATCGAGTTCACGTGATCGGGCTCGTAGATATTGCCCACCGCCATCGTCGCAACGCGCGCTTCGTTGCGCACGCGGTCGGCAAACGGGGTCTGGAACATGCGGCCGTAGACCGGCTGGCAATCGGCCCAGGTCTGGCCCGCCGACACGTCGATCAGGTCGGCGCCGGCATCCGAGAAAGCGCGCGCGATTCCGACCGCCTCGTCGGGCGTCACGCCAAGCTCGCCCATCCAGTCAGTGGCCGAGATGCGAACGGCCATCGGCCTGTCGGCCGGCCAGGCGGCGCGCATCGCGGCGAACACCTCCAGCGGATAGCGCAGCCGATTGGCGAGGCTGCCGCCATACTCGTCGGTGCGTTTGTTCTGGAGCGGGGTGATGAAGCCCGACAGCAGATAGCCATGGGCGGCGTGGAGCTCGATCATGTCGAAGCCGGCGCGCTCGGCCATGCGCGTCGCTGTGACGAACTGGTCGCGCACCTCGTCCAAGTCGTCGCGCGTCATCGGCGTCGGCTTCTGATTCCGATCGGTCCAGGGCACGTCGGACGCCGCGAGGAGCGGCCAATTTCCGTCCGCGAGCGGCACGTCATGCCCTTCCCAGCCGACGCGGGTGGACCCCTTGGCACCCGAATGGCCAAGCTGCAGGCAGATCTTCGCGCGCGAATTGGCGTGGACGAAATCGACCACGCGCTGCCACGCCGCTTCATGCTCGGGCGCATACATGCCCGCGCAGCCGGGCGTGATGCGCCCCTGCGGCGAGACGCAGGTCATTTCGGTATAGACCAGCCCCGCCCCGCCCATCGCCCGCGCGCCGTAGTGGACGAGGTGGAAATCGCCCGGCGTGCCCTCATGCGCGGAATAGGTCGCCATCGGCGATACGACGACGCGGTTCTCCAGCCGCAGGCTCCGCAGCGTGAAGGGCGCGAACATCGGCGGGGCAGGATCGTTCGCGGGCACGCCGCGGGCACGCGACTGGAACCAGCGCTCGACGCCCTCCAGCCAGCCGGCGTCGCGCAGGCGCAGGTTTTCGTGGCTGACCCGCTGCGAGCGCGTCAGCAGCGAATAGGCGAACTGGATGGGCTCGAAGTCGAGGTAACGGTCGAGCGTCTCGAACCATTCGGTCGAGTTGCGGGCGGAGTTCTGGATCTTGAGAACCTCGACCTGGCGCTCGTCGCGATACTCCTCGAGCGCGCGGTCGCGCGGCAGGCCGGGGCGGTTGAGCACCTCGGCGAGCTTGATCGCGTCCTCGAGCGCGAGCTTGGTGCCCGAACCGATCGAGAAATGCGCCGTATGCGCAGCGTCGCCGAGAAGGATCAGCTTATCGTGCGACCAGCGCCCGCAGACGATGCGACGGAAGTTGAGCCACGCGGCCGACCCGTGCAGATGCTTGGCATTGGAAAGCAGCGGCGCGCCGTCCAGTTCGCGCGCGAAGGTCCGCTCGGCCCAGGCGATCGCGCTTTCCTGATCCATCTGGTCGAGCCCGAGCGCTTCCCAGGTTTCCGGCGCCATCTCGACGATGAAGGTCGAGAGGCCGGCGTCGAAGCGATAGGCGTGCGCCCACACCCAGCCCTCGGGCAGCTGTTCGAAGGCGAAGGTGAAGGCGTCGAACACCTTGGGCGTGCCGAGCCACATGAACTTGTTGCGGCGGACCTGGACGTCGACGTCGAAATGCTCGGCATATCGGTCGCGGATACGGCTGTTCGCGCCGTCGGCGGCGATGACGAGGTCGTAGTCGCGCCAGTCTTCGAGGTCGGGACTGACCTCGGTTTCAAAGTGCAGACGCACGCCCAGGTCGCGCGCGCGGTTCTGGAGGATTTCGAGCAGGCGCTTGCGGCCGATGCCGATGAAACCGTGGCCGCTCGATCGGATCCGTTCGCCGCGGATCGCGACCTCGACGTCGTCCCAATGCGCGAACTCGGATCGGATCGTCTCGCCCGAGACGCGGTCATTGGCGAGCAGGTTGTCCACCGTCTGGTCGGAGAACACCACGCCCCAGCCGAAGGTGTCGCCGGCGCGGTTCCGCTCGAACAGATCGACCTCGTGCGCTGGATCGCGCAGCTTCATCGAGATGGCGAAGTAAAGGCCGGCGGGGCCGCCGCCGAGGCACGCGATGCGCATCGATCCGCCGCTCAGAACTTCAGGCTGCCGGTGACGCCGAACTCGCGTGGTCGGCCGATATAGTTGTAGGCGACGCCCTGCACCGTCAGCGCGTTCTGGCCGAAGGTGTAATATTCCTTCTTCGTCAGATTGTCCGCGAACACCGCAAGCGAGAAGCGGTCGGACGGATCGGTGTAGGTG
>DASVUT010000445.1:0-1915 GCA_036386955.1 Sphingomonas sp.
CGCTCTACAACGCCAAGCGTGACTTCACGAAGACGGCGGAGCCGGCGGGTACGCTCGACCCGGGCCAGGGAAATATGTTCATGGTCCAGAAGCACGACGCCACGCGGCTGCATTGGGATTTGCGGCTGGAGGTCGACGGTGTGCTCAAGAGCTGGGCGGTGACTCGCGGCCCAAGCCTCGACCCGGCCGAGAAACGGCTTGCGGTCCGTACCGAGGATCATCCACTTTCCTACGCAACGTTCGAGGGCCCCATCCCGAAAGGCGAATATGGCGGCGGGACGGTGATGCTGTGGGACCGCGGCACCTGGGCCCCGATCGCGGGCAAGTCGGCAAAGGACCTTGACGCAGGTCACCTGCACTTCACGTTGCAGGGCGAACGGATGCGCGGCGACTGGATCCTGATCCGGTTGAAGGGGCGCAAAGGCGAGAAGCGCGAGAACTGGCTGTTGCGCAAGATCGACGATGCGGAGGCGGGTGGCACGGACACGCTCGTCGAGGAGGCGCTGACGAGCGTCGCGACCGGGCGGACGATGAGCGAAATCGCGGAAGGGGCGGCCCCTAAGTCCTCCCCGGAACGGGGAGGGGGACCGCCGGCTTCTTCAGCCGGTGGTGGAGGGGGCCCACGATTGCGACGGAAGCGCACGGTGCAGGCGGGGGCCACCTCCACCGCAAGCGGTCCCCCTCCCCGTTCCGCGGAGGATCTGCCGGCGTTTCGGGAGCCGCAGCTCTGTACGCTCGTCGACTCGGTCCCCGCGGGCAATCAATGGCTGCACGAGGTGAAGTATGACGGGTACCGCGCCCTGATCGCGGTGGGTGGCGGTCGGGCGCAGGTGTTCACCCGCTCCGGCCTCGACTGGACCGACAAGTTTTCCGCCATAGCCAATGCCGCCGCGGCGATCCACGGCAGCGCGCTGATCGATGGCGAGATCGTCGCGTTCAAGGACGGCAAGCCCGATTTTTCGACGCTGAAGGACGCGATCGGATCGGGCGGTGCGATGACCTTCTTCGCGTTCGACCTGCTCGAACGGGATGGCGAGGACATGGCCCCGCTCCCCCTGGTGCAGCGCAAGGATCGGTTGCAGGCGCTGCTGCCGCGCGGCGACCGGCTCCAGTTCGCCGACCATGTGCTAGGATCGGGCGAGGAATTATTCGCGGCGATGTGCGCGCAAGGGTTGGAGGGTGTCGTCTCCAAACTGGCCGATGCACCCTATCGCGGCACGCGGAGCAAGGGGTGGCTCAAGGCCAAATGCACCCACCGGCAGGAATTCGTGATCGTCGGCTGGCTGCCGTCGGGCAAGCGTGGGTTCCGGTCGCTGCTGCTGGGCGTCCACCACGACGGCGAGCTCGTCTATGCGGGCAAGGTCGGAACCGGGTTCGATGCCCGGCTGATGGACGAAATCGGTGCCAAGCTGGAACGCCTCGAACGCAAGACCCCGACCGTCGTCGCCCCCAAGGCGGCGGTGCGCGGCGCGCGGTGGGTGACGCCCAAATTGGTCGCCGAGGTCGCGTTCGCCGAATGGACGCCCGACCATGTGCTGCGCCATGCGAGCTTTCTGGGGCTTCGCGGCGACAAGCCCGCGCGGGCGGTGGTGGAGGAGGTCGCGGTCCCCGCCCCCAAGCCCACGCCGCCGCCCAAGGTCTCCAGCCCCGACCGAATCGTATTTCCCGAAGACGGCATCACCAAGGGCGAGCTCGCCGCCTATTACGCCGCCGTCGCGCCGGCGATGCTCGCCTGGACCGCGCGTCGGCCGATCAGCCTGGTGCGGTGTCCACAAGGGCGCGGCAAGGCATGCTTCTTCCAGAAGCACGACGCGGGGTCGTTCGGCGAGGCGGTCCACCATGTCGATGTGCTGGAGAAGGACGGCACCACCGAGCCCTATCTGTACGTCGATTCGGCCGAGGGGCTGATCGCGTG
>DASVUT010000446.1:0-2828 GCA_036386955.1 Sphingomonas sp.
GATCGCCGCGACCAGCGCGTCATAGCTCATGCCGGTGTGCCGCGCCTGTTCGGGTACCAGACTGAGCGGCGTCATCCCGGGCTGCGTATTGACCTCCAGCAGGAACAGCCCCTCGACGCCTTGCGTGTCGTCCCAGCGGAAATCGGACCGGCTGGCACCGCTGCACCCCAGCAACCGGTGCGCCTCCAGCGCCAGCGCCTGGCACGCATGCGTGATCGCGTCGGGGATCGCCGCGGGAAACACATGCTGCGTCATGCCGTCGGTGTATTTGGCGTCATAATCATACCAGCCGGACTTGGGCACCAGCTCGGTCACGCCCAGCGCACGCCCACCATCTTTGCCGCCCAGCACCGCCGTCGTCAGCTCGCGCCCCCGCACATAGGGTTCGGCCAGCAGCTCGTCGAACTCGCGCCAGGGACCGACGGCGTCCCGCGCGATCGGGTTGCCGTAATCGCCCTCATTGGTGACGATCGCGACGCCGACTGATGACCCTTCGTTGACGGGTTTCAACACATAGGGCCTGGGCAACGGATCGCCCTCGAACAGCTCGGCCGATCGCACGATCCGCCCGCCGGGCATGGGGATGCCGTGCGGCACCAGCGCCTGCTTGGTCAGTACCTTGTCGATCGCGATCACCGACGTGGCGAGGCCGGAGTGCGTATAGCGCAAGCCCATCAGGTCGAGCATTCCCTGCACCGACCCATCCTCGCCCGGCGTCCCGTGCAGCGCGTTGAAGACCAGATCGGGCGCGGCCTCGGTCAGCCGGGCCGCGACCTCGCGCGTCATGTCGATCCGCGTTACCCGGTGCCCCAGCCGCTCCAGCGCATCCGCGACGCCAGCGCCCGACGACAGCGAAACGTCGCGCTCGGACGACCAGCCCCCCATGAGGACGGCGATGTGCAAAGATGTCACATTCCTCTCCCGTCAGGGGAGAGCGACAGGCGCGCAGCGCCAGGGAGAGCGGAGTCACGACGCCCAACCCTCTGTATCTCCCACTCCAACTCCACACCCGAAGCGGCGAGCACCCGGTCGCGCACCTCGTCGCCCAATGCCTCGATGTCCGCGCTGGTCGCGGACCCGAGGTTCAGCAGGAAATTGCAGTGCTTTTCCGACACCTGCGCGTCGCCACGCCGCAAGCCCCGGCAACCGGCCGCGTCGACCAGAGCCCACGCCTTGTGCCCGTCGGGGTTCTTGAACGTCGATCCGCCCGTCTTGGACCGCAGCGGCTGCGTCGCTTCGCGGGCGGCTGCGATGCGGTCCATTTCGGCACCGATCGCGGCCGGATCGCCGGGTTCGCCCGCGAACACCGCCTCGATCACCACCGCGCCCTCGGGCAGTTCGGAATGACGATAGGTGTAGCCGAGCTCGCTCGCGTTCAGCGTCACGCGCTCACCCGATCGCAGCAGTACCGTCGCGGATCGGAGCACATCGCCGACCTCGCGCCCATATGCCCCACCGTTCATCCGCACGAATCCACCGACCGTGCCCGGGATCGAGCGCAGGAACTCGACGCCGGCGATGCCCGCGTCGCGCGCGCGTGACGACACCAGGATGCCGCTCGCCCCGCCGCCACAGCGCAGGCTGATCGCGTCCAAGTGCTCGACCCGCGCGAACGCCTTGCCCAGCCGCACGACGACGCCGGGCATGCCGCCATCGCGCACGATCAGGTTCGATCCCAGTCCTAGCGGATAGACCGGCACCGCCGGATCCGATTCGCGCAGGAACGTCGCCAGATCGTCCGCGTCGGCGGGCTCGAACAGCCATTCCGCCGCCCCACCCGTCTTGAACCAGACCAAAGGTGCCAACGGTGCATTCGGCGTCAACCGACCCCGCACGGCCGGCCAACCACCTTCGCCGTGTTCCGGCGAAGGCCGGAACCCAGGCTTCGCGTCAGCCATCGCAGAGATGGTGTCCGCCCCTCCGCTCACAACCTGGCCTCCATCGCCGCCGCCAGCCCCGCCGCCCATTTCGTGATGTCGCCCGCGCCCAGGCAGACGATCATGTCATCGGCGCGGATCGTCGCGGCCAGTTCGCTCGCCAGCGCATCGGCATCGGCGATCGTCGCGGCATGTCGGTGCCCGCGTCGCTTCAGCCCATCGACCAGCGCATCGGCGTCGACGCCCGCGACCGGTGCCTCGCCCGCCGCATAGACCGGTGTCACCAGCACGCGGTCGGCGTCGTTGAAGGCGGTCTGAAAATCCTCCATCAGATTGCCGAGCCGCGAATAGCGGTGCGGCTGCACGACCGCGATCACGCGGCCTTTCGCCCCCTCGCGCGCCGCCGACAGCACGGCGCGGATCTCGACTGGATGGTGTCCGTAATCGTCGATGATGGTCGCTACACCGCCAGCCAGCGCCACCTCGCCCACCTTTGTGAAACGCCGCTTGACCCCACCGAAGCTCTGAAACCCGCGCCGTATCGTCGCATCGTCGATGCCGAGTTCCAACGCGACGCCGATCGCCGCCAGCGCGTTCTGGACGTTGTGGCGCCCGGGCATCGGCAGCTCGATGCCCTCGATCGAACGCGTCGTGCCGTCGCGCGCGCGCACGATGCATTCGAACCGGTTGCCGCCTGAACCCGGCGCGACATTGACGCCGCGCACGTCCGCCTGCGCCGAAAAGCCGTAGGTGACGACGCGGCGGTCTCGCAGGCGCGGCAGGATGCCCTGCACTTCGGGATGATCCAGGCACAGCAGCGCCGCGCCGTAGAAGGGGACGTTCTCGACGAACTCGACGAACGCATCCTTGACCCGGTCGAAGCTGCCATAATGGTCGAGATGCTCGGGATCGATGTTGGTGACCACCGCGACCGTCCCGTCGAGGCGCAGG
>DASVUT010000447.1:0-1812 GCA_036386955.1 Sphingomonas sp.
ACCCGGTATTGCGCCCTCGATCAGCCGCCCCCGCTCGAACCGCGCCACATAGACCAGGCGCAACGCGGCCTTGTCGAAGAACACGACCCGAGGGGCGTCCGCCGTTCCGTCGACGACATAGCCGCCGACACGGTCACGCGCATCGGGCAAGGCCTTGAGCATCGCATCGGTGCCCGCCCACGCCGCGCGATCATAAGCGAAGATCATCCGCCCGCGTTCGACCGCCTGCGCGATCTGAGCCGCCTCGTCGCCAGCCTCTTGCGCTGGGGAAGCGAGGGCGAGCAGCAGCGGCGCGATCATGATCATCACACCAAGCTGCCGTCGCCTCTGTCGCCGGTCAAGCCGCTACGGCAGCCTTCAGTTGATCGACGAGGTCGGTCTTTTCCCAGGTGAACAGATCGCCCTCCGGCTCGCGGCCGAAATGACCATAGGCCGCTGTCCTGGAATAGATGGGCGCATTCAGTTTCAGATGCTCGCGGATGCCCTTGGGGGTCAGGCGGACGAGCTGGGGCAGCACCTGCTCCAGCTTGGCCTCGTCCACCGTGCCGGTGCCGTGCGTGTCGACATAGACCGACAGCGGTTCGGCGATGCCGATGGCGTAGGAGAGCTGGATCGTCACGCGGCGCGCCAGGCCCGCCGCGACGACGTTCTTGGCGAGGTAGCGCGCGACATAGGCGGCGGAGCGATCGACCTTGGTCGGATCCTTGCCGCTGAATGCGCCGCCACCATGCGGGGCCGCGCCGCCATAAGTGTCGACGATGATCTTACGGCCGGTCAGCCCGGCGTCGCCGTCAGGGCCGCCGATCTCGAACGTGCCCGTCGGGTTGATGTAGATCGCGGTCTCGTCGGTGATGAAGCCATCCGGCAGCACGTCGTGAAACACGCCCATGACGTAATCGCGGAGTTCGGCGTACTTGGCCGCATCGGCATTGTCGCCCTTTTCGCAGAAGCCTGGCTTGTGCTGCGTCGACACGACCAGCGCGGTCGCGGCAACGGGCCGTTCGTTTTCGTAACGCAGCGTCACCTGGCTCTTGGCATCGGGCTCCAGGAATGGGGCCGCGCCCGAATGGCGATCGGCGGCCATGCGCTCGAGCACCTTGTGGCTGTAATAGAGCGTCGCGGGCATCTTCCCCGGCGTCTCGTCGGTCGCATAACCGAACATGATGCCCTGGTCGCCAGCGCCCTCATCCTTGTTGCCGCTTTCATCGACGCCCATGGCGATGTGCGCGGACTGCGGATGCAGTTTGTTGGTGAAGGTGAAATTTTCCCAGTGGAAGCCGTTCTGTTCATAGCCGATGCGCTTCACCACGGCGCGCACGGTGCGTTCGATCTCGTCGGTGACGCCGGGCGCCCAGTTGCCGTCGGTGTCCATGATGCCCGCACCGCGGATTTCGCCCGCGATCACGACCGTGTCGGTCGTCGTCAGCGTCTCGCACGCCACGCGCGCTTCGGGGTCCTTGCCCAGGAACAGGTCGACGATCGCGTCGCTGATCTGGTCGGCGACCTTGTCTGGATGGCCTTCGGAGACCGATTCGGACGTGAAGAGAAAGGAGCTGCGCATGGAAGCCTCATGTCGATATAAAGATGTCTTTATATCCCGGTCCTACTGCCCCCGACGGCGGATGGCAACGGCCGCGGCGAGCAGCAGTGCCGCGACGATCGCCGCCATGGCATTGCCGAACCGCGCGAACAGGGTCGCGGGACGTGTAGCGGGCACCGGCACCGCGATCGCGCCGGCCTGCTCGTGTGGCACTTTCGCCAGGATCCGCCCCCGCGCGTCGATCACGGCGGAGATGCCGGTGGGCGTCGCGC
>DASVUT010000448.1:0-6466 GCA_036386955.1 Sphingomonas sp.
CGACGACCGCGGCGACCTGCCGCGCGCCGGGTGCGTCGTCGGAGGTCGTCGTGCGCTCGACCACCCACAGTGTCAGTGCGAGCCCGGGCACCGCCACGATCGCGCGCGCGGACTGCCCGAGCACAGGACCGGCGACAATGCACAAGGGGCCGAGCAGCGGCAGCGCATAGTGATCAAAGAAGGTGCCGATCGCCGCGAACCCGATCACGGCCGCCAACAGCCAGGCATAGGCCAGCGTTCCGGTCGCGGTGCGGCCGCGCCACCCGATCACCGCGCACACGATCAGCGGCGCGGCTTGCGCGACGATGCCGAGCAGCCGCATCGCCACCTGGCCGATGGGGTAGGTCGGGCGAAGCGCAATCGAGGTGAAGTTGGCGAACCAGAACGCGTCCAGCGCCCCCGCGCGTGCATACCATCCGATCGCCGCCAACGTCGGTGTCACCCCAATAGCCGCCCACAGCAGCAGCGCGGCGGCGATCTTGACCGGGCGGGCACCCCGGCGAAGCAGCGCCCAGCCATGCGCGAGTCCGACGAACGTGCCTTCGACGGCGGGTGTGTACTTCATCTGGATCGCGACGCCCATGAGCAGGCAGGCGGCCGCGCCGCTGGCGATGATCGTGCGCGTGCTACACTCGGGCAGGCGCAGCACGAGCAATCCGGCGGCCGCGACGAGCAGGTTGTAGAACACCGGCGTCTGTCCGCCGTGTCCACCGAGCAGCGACAGCATGATCAGATAGACCGCGCCCGCGATCACCCCTCCGCGTAGGTTCGCGCCGATCGTCCTTGCGCCGACGGTGACCAGGACCGCGGTGCCCCAGGCCGCGATCGTCGCGGCAAGCTGATACGCCACGATCCCGTCGCCGGGCAGCAGGCCGAACCCTGCGAACAGGAGGAACAGCCCGATCGGCTTGCGATCCCAGATGTCGACATAAGGCACGGCGCCGTCGAGCATCCGTTCGCCGACGAGCAGATAATATTGTTCGTCGACATGGATGACGGGATTGCCCCAGTCCCAACAGCGCAAGGCGATGGCAATGCCGAGCAGCAGCGCGGCCGGGACCCAGGGGCGATCGGGCAGGGCGCGGGTCATCGCCGCGCGCTCTAGCAGATGGATCAGTAGAAGGCGCGGGTCGTCAGGGTGCGTTCGCGGCCCGTGCAATCGTGGAGGCGAACCGCGGTGCCGGGGGTCGCGACCGACCAGCGCGCGATCGGGCTGGCGGCATAGTCATAGGCGATGGAGCGGCCGTCGACGGCGCAGATCGTGTCGCCGGCGCGCCAGCCGCCGGCCTCGCCCGGGCCGCCGCGCATGACATGGATGACCCGCAGCCGATCGGCGAGGACGCCGACCAGCAAGCCGCTGGTCGAGCGGATCGCCGGCGCATCGGCAGCGGCGTCCGCGCTCAACACCATGCGCCCGGCGCGCGGATCGAGCAGCACGCGGTAGCGCTGGAGCAGCCCCGATCCAATACGCCCGGCAACCCCGATCGCAGCGGAGAAACCGCCCTCCCGCTCGACGCGCACCTCTACGTCGCGGGCGGCCAGCAGCCCCAGCGACAGCGCGGGGACAACGCCCAGGTCGCTGACCGCCGCCCCGCCGAGACCATAGGCGATGGCGCTAGTGGTCGCGACGCCCGCGGGCGCGGCGCGCGCCCAATCGGCGCGGGTAAGCGTGACTGCGGCACCATCGCCGGTGTCGACGATCACCGGGGCCAGACGGTGGCCACCGATGGTGAGTTCGCTTTCATAGACGTGTCGCTCGGGAGAGATGCGCAGCGGCACGATCGCGCCGCGGAACGGAATCCGACCCGTGGGCAGAAGGCGGAACCGCCTTGCGGCGTAATCGATGTCGAGCGCGGCATCACCCAGCAGGTCCCGGCCGACCAGCAGGTCGATCGCGTCGGCACCACCGGTCGCCAGCGCGGGAAGGGTGGTGACGATGACCCCGCCGCCCGTCCGCGTCAGTCCGCCGAACGACAGCTCCGCCGTGGGCATCCATTCGATCGCGACGCGACCGCCGATCGCCGTCGCCTCCCCGTCGGGACGGAGTCGCGCGGGCGCGACCGCGGCGGAGGCGCGCGCGAGGACGGTCTGGCTGACGCCTGTATCCAGGATCGCGCCGACGGGGCGGCCGTCGAGCACGGCGTCGAAACGGATCTGGTTGCCGGGCGTCAGCGTGAACGGCACCCAGCGCGCTTCGCTGTCGATCGCCAGTGCCACCTGGCCTTCGCGATCGGCCGGCGTGGGCGATGCGGCGATGAGCAAGGCGGCAAGGATCAGCAGAACGCAGCGCATGTCACCGGATACGCCGACGCGGCGGTGTGGTGAAGATTGTGTGAAGGCTCCGCGAGTCCCGTTCCGGTGCAGGCCGTTCGGGCGCGTCCGAGGCCGCGCTTCAACCGTGATCAGGCAGGCTGCCGCCGCCCGAACACGCTTCATCCGATAAGGTTCCCGCGTCCCTTTCAATTATTCGGTGGGTCGGTAGCTGAACATCCAACACGAGAAAGACCCGGGGGTCGTTGAATGATCGGTAAGTCGTTGGCAGCGCGATTCGCGCTGGTGGTTTCGTGCGGCCTGATGACGGTGACCGAAGCGTCGGCGCAGTTCTGGCAGTGCGCACCTTATGCCCGCGAAATCTCGGGCATCGCCATTCGCGGCAATGCGAACACCTGGTGGGGTCAGGCGGCGGGCCGTTACGCGCGAGGGCATGCGCCCAAGGTCGGGGCGGTGCTGTCGTTCGAGGCGACGCGGCGGATGCGGGTCGGCCATGTCGCGATGGTCAGCCGCGTGATCGGCGATCGCGAAGTCCTGCTGACCCATGCCAATTGGTCACGCCGCGGCGGTATCGAGCGTGATGTCCGCGCGATCGATGTATCGGCGGCGGGCGACTGGAGCCAGGTGCGTGTCTGGTATGGCCCGCAAGCCGGGCTCGGCACGTCGAGCTATCCGACCAACGGCTTCATCTATGCCGACCGCGCGTCGGATGCACTGGAGGCTCCGGCGCAGATCGCGTCAGGCGGTGCCGACCGGCTCACCGGCATCACCGCCTTTGTCGGCGAGACGCGCTAACGCGATCGATACTCGCGCGCTGACCCTCAGACCGTCCTGAAGGTCATGGCGATGCCGTTCATGCAGTAACGTTTGCCGGTCGGCCGGGGCCCATCGTCGAACACATGGCCCAGATGCCCGCCGCAATTGTCGCAGTGCACCTCGACCCGTTCGCCCATGAACGAGCGATCGGTCTTGGTCGCGATGGCATTGGGCAGTGGGGCCCAGAAGCTCGGCCAGCCGGTGCCGCTTTCGAACTTGGTCTTGGACGAGAACAAGGGCTGCGCGCAGCCCTTGCATGCGAAGGTGCCGGCGCGCTTTTCACCGTTGAGCGGGCTTGAATAAGGTCGCTCGGTCGATTCCTTGCGCAGCACGTCATAGGCAGCACCAAGTTGACGCCGCCATTCCGCATCGGACTTGGTCACCGGGAAGCGCTCGGCGGCCTGTGCGGGCGCATCGCGACACCCCCATAAGGCGATGCCAAGGCTACCCAGGCCCAGGGAGGACAGAAGCGAGCGGCGGTCGGAAGGGTTCGTCATGACGCGAACATAGGGTGCGCGGTGAGCGGTTTCGAGGTGCCTGGCCGTGTCCTCAAACCTTCGCCTTGCGGCGTGGCTTGGCGCTTCCCGACTGGAGCACGCCCCGGCGGAACAGGCGCGCGCCGACCGTAATGAAGATCGTCACCCAAAGCGCCTGCCACGCGAGCGCCAAGGCGTGCGGCCAGAGTTCCGGACGGTTCGCCGCGTGCCCGGCCATGGCGAAGGGCGAAGACAGCGGGAAGAGTTCGGCGGCGGTCGCGATCCAGCTGCCCGGGCGGGACACGGCGGCGGCGGACAGGCCGAACATCGCGACCTGAAGAATGGTGATCGGCAGCGACAGGAGCTGAATCTCGCGCATGGTCGATGCCTGCGCGCCGACCCCCAGGAACACCGCGCCCAGCAGCAGATAGGCCATGGTGAAATAAGCGGCGAAGAGCAGCGCGAATGCACCCGATCCAACGGCGGGGGCGAGTTCGCCCAGGGCTGCGGCGGCGCCCGCAGGCACCAGCGAGCCAATCTGGAACACGACCGCGCCCCAGAAACCGACGAACAGCACCGCGACGCCGAACATGCCGAGCAACTTGCCGAAGAACACCGATTCGAGCGGCACGGCGGCAGCCAGGACCTCGATGACCTTGTTGTTGCGCTCTTCCGCCATCGTGCCGACGACCTGGCCCGAAAGGAACAGCGTCAGGAAAAAGATGCCGAATACCGCAAAAAACGCGGACTGACGCCGGCCGCTCGACGAGGCGGTTGGGCGCTGTGTCGGGATCTTGATCGCGGTCACGACCGGGCGCGCGTCGCCCAGTCGCTGGTCCGCCAGCGTCGTGCCCGACAGCAAGGCGAGGTAGTCGGCCGACCGGCTGCCGCGCGGCGCGTAGAGGATGTGGGGGCGATCGAGCGCGCCGAACAGGACGGCGGACACCTCCATATCGCGCGCGCCGAACAGGGCCATGGCTTGCGCAGCGGCGTTGCCCTTGGGCGTGACGGTGGCGAGCGGGGCGGGCGCGTCACCGGCGCGAAAGGCGGTTCGCAGCCGTGTGTCGGCTTCGGTCATCGTCCAGGCGGTGTCAGGGGGAACGATCGCCACGACGCGCAGCTTGTCCGCGCTGCTGGTCGCGACACTCGCCGCGCCCATGCCGCCGATTGCGCCGAAGCTGCTCATCAGCACGGGCGCGAACAGGAACAACAGGAAGATGGGGGTGAAGACGGTGGCGGTGAAATCGCGCCGGGCGATGGTCAGCGTCTGGCGCACCGTGCGCGCGAACCGGCCGGTCATGCCGCGGTCTCCACGGCCTGCGCCCCGACGATGCGAACGAACGCTTCGTGCAGGGTGGGGCGTTCGATCGAAAGGCCGGCGATGCCATGGCCTGCCTCGATCAGCCGGACGAGCAGCGGCTCGATGCCACCTGCGGGAAGCTCGAAGCGCCAAGCGTCGTCGGCCTGGACCGCGTCGGCGGGGAGAGCGGCGGCGACGGCGGCGCTGGGGCGCTCCGGCCGGTACAGCACGCGCTGCGGCAGGGTCGCGCGCGCGTCGTCGACGCTTCCTTCGAAGCGACGCTGCCCGCCGGCGATGATCGCCAACCGGTCGCACACGCGTTCGGCATGGGCCATGATGTGGGTGGAGAACAACACGGTCGCACCCCGATCGCGCTCGGCCAGGATCATCGCTTCGAGCTTTTCCTGATTGACGGGATCGAGGCCGGAGAAAGGCTCGTCCAGCACGAGCAGATCGGGGCGGTGGACGACGCTGCCGAGCAGCTGGACGAGCTGCGCCATGCCCTTGGACAATTTGCGGATCTTTTCGCCGGTCGCGTGACCGAGACCGGCGGCCTCCATCAGCTCGACCGCGCGCGCGCGGCCGGTTTTCCAGTCGAGACCCCGCAGCGCGCCCATGAACGCGATCGCCTCGCGCGCCTTCATCGCGGGATAGAGCCCGCGCTCTTCGGGTAGGTAGCCGACTCGGTCGCTGGCGTCGCGCGGATAGGCTTCGCCGAGCAGCGTGCGATCGCCCTTATCGGGTTCGATGATGCCGAGCAGCATGCGCAGCGTCGTGGTCTTGCCCGCACCATTGGGGCCGAGCACGCCGTAGATCGCGCCGCGCGGAACCTGCAGGTCGACACCGTCGACGACGCGTCGATCACCGAACATCTTGACGAGACCGGTGGCGGAGACCGCCAATTGCTGAGACAATGAGTACCCTCCGTGCGCCCGAACGGCTGGGCGTGTCGATGGCGGCTGTGGTAGCGGGCGGGCGTGGCGAACGGCAAGCTAGAAGAACGGATCAAGGCGAAGGCGGCGGAGCTGGGCTTTGCCGCCTGCGGAGTCGCGCGCGCCGACGCCGCACCGCGCAGCGCCGAACGGCTCCGCCAGTGGCTGGCCGAAGGGCGACATGGCGACATGATCTGGATGGCCGAGCGCGAAGGGCATCGCGCGTCGCCCAGGGGGTTGTGGCCCGAGGTGCGCAGCGTCGTGTCGCTGGGGATGAGCTATGCCCCGGCGACCGATCCGCTGGTTCTGGCCGGGGAGGGCGGCCGCGGGCGCATATCGGTCTATGCGCAGGGCGGCGATTACCATGATGTGGTGAAGCGACAGCTCAAGGCGCTGGGGCGATGGCTGGCGGGCGAGGCCGGGTGCCAGCTGAAGGTCTTCGTCGACACCGCGCCGGTAATGGAAAAGCCGCTCGCCGAGGCGGCGGGGCTGGGGTGGCAGGGCAAGCACACGAACCTGGTCAGCCGCGCGCATGGAAGCTGGCTGTTCCTGGGTGCGATCTACACGACGCTGGAGCTGGCATCCGATGGGGGGGGCACCGACACGTGCGGGTCGTGCGACGCGTGCCAGCGCGCGTGCCCGACCGATGCGTTCCCCGCGCCCTACCGGAT
>DASVUT010000449.1:0-8485 GCA_036386955.1 Sphingomonas sp.
GCCATCAGATGGTTGAACCGCTCCGCGCTCACCGCGCCCAGGACCTGGACGTTCTGATAGGTCTGCGCCGCCGTCGGCCCGCCTTCGGGCGGCAACGGGTACGCTTCGGGCGGGATCACCGCCGCCTGGACGATGTTGTTGCGATCGACGATCTGCTGGACGCCGGTGCCGCGATACCCCGTCTGGGTCGAGACCTTCGGCCCCAGTTCGCATCCGGACAGCAGCAGCACCGCGGCCGCCGCGCCGATGCCTGTGGTGACTTGTCTGTTCATCGCACAACTCCCGGCAGGCTGGACGGGTCGATCACGCCCGTATCGGGGTAGCTCGGCGCGATCCCGTTGATCACGCCCCATAGATACCAATTGTCGACCACCGTTCCGGTCAGGAGGATGCCGATGCCGCCCGTCAACGGGCACAGCACCGCGAACCACCACGCCCAGCGGTGGATGGATTCCGCCGTTGCGTTGAAGCCCATGGTCCAGCGCCAGAACAACATGCCGCGTTCGAACGCCGTGCCGCGATCGGTGATCTGCTCGATCTCGCGCTCGGCTCCGTAGCGGGCGGTCGCCAGAACGGTCGCGCCATGCATCGCGAACAATAGGGTCGATCCGTACAGGAACACGATCGAAAGGCAGTGAAAGGGGTTATAGAATAGATTGCCGTAGCGGATGGAAAAGGCCGCCGTCCAATCCAGATGGGGGAAGATGCCGAACGGTACCGCTTCGGCCCAGCTGCCCATCAGCAAGGGGCGAACGAAGCCCAGGATCAGGATCAGGAAAATGCCCGCCCCGAATGCCCAGGCGACGTGCGATCCCATGCCCAGAGCGCGCGCGCGGCGGAAGGTGCGCAGCCACCACAGGATCAGCGCGCTCGACATGAAGAAGCCCGCCATCTGCCACCAGCCACCCTGGGCAAGCGGCACGAACGGGGTGAAGCCCCATTCCGGCCCCGGCGGCTCCAGCGCCAGCCACGGCAATTGCCGCGCGAACTGGATCGGGTCCCAGTTGACGCTGGCCCACATGTTCAGCCCGATGATCTCGAACGCGAGGAACGCGCACACGAGCGAGGCGAGACCCAGTTTGCCCAGGTAGATTGGGCCGATCTGGGCCGCGCCCAATTTGCCCGCCCAATAGCTGACAAAGCCGGAATTGCCGCGAACGAAGCTGCCCGTGCGGATCGCCGGGCCGGTTTCGAACGGCCCGCGCAGCTGCACTTGGGTGAAGATGTTCTGGTAGCGTAGCATGACCTATTCCCCCTTCACGACCAGATCGGCAGATTGAGCCACCAGGTCCACCATTCGGGCCACCCTTTGGTCCATAGCGGACCAGAGATGATGATGCAGATCGCGCTCCAGAAGCCGGCGGACAGGGCCAGGAACAACCCCAGCCGATGGATGCCGAGCGTGCCGACCGAATAGCCGATGGTGTCGCGAAAGAACGCGTCCTCATATTCGGGCGATTTGACCGGTTCGCCCTTGGGCGGGTTGACCGACGACAGCACCAGCGCGCCGTGGAAGGCCAGTGCGCCACCCGTCACGAAGAAGAAGCTGACCGCCAGCATGTGCGCCGGGTTGTAGTGGAAGTGGAGATATTGGTAGCCGGTGTTCGACACCCAATCGAGATGGCTGAAGATGCCGTACGGGAATCCGTGCCCCCAGGCGCCCAGCATCAGGGGGCGGATCACCACCAGGCTGACATAAGCGAAGATCGCGAAGCTGTAGGCGAAGGGAACATGATAGCCCATGCCGAGCTTGCGGGAAATCTCGACCTGACGCAGTGCCCAGGACGAGAAGGCGATGATCGCGCACACCGTGATGATCTGCCACAGCCCGCCTTCACGTAAGGGGGCGAGGGCCAGACCGTAGCTGAGGTCGGGCGGAGGAATGTTGATCAGCCAGGGGTTCCACGTCCCGCCGAGCGAGGCCGCGTAGAATATGAGCAGGGTGCCCAGCGACGCGGTGATCGCGGTGATGACGCCGAAGAAGCCGACATAGAACGGCCCGACCCAGAAGTCGAACAGGTCGCCGCCGATCAGCGTGCCACCCCTGACCCGATATTTTCGCTCGAAGCTCAGCAGTGCCATGCCCACACCCCTCGACCGCCACGCAGGCAGCGATCGCCTTTCCAAAGAGATATTCCTTCGAATGGGTGGTCCCGGATCGTTGGTAACCGGGACCGCCCACTCGAAAAGATCGTTCTGGTCCTTCTCAGGTCCCTGTCGCTGCGGACCCGGTCGCCGCAGGGGCGGACCCCGCAGGCGCCGAAACCGCCGACTGCGGAGACCGCGGGCCGTCGAGCCAGTTGAAGCGGTTCGTGCTGAGCAGGATGAAGTGAATCAGCAATGCCAGTACGAACAGGAAGATGAACAGCGCGACGAGTGACCGCCGCGGGTCAAATATTAGCCAAACTCTCCACATGTCATGGTCCCTTTCTTGTTAAACATTGATCCCGATTAACCCGGGATCAGAGCCAGGGACGCCAGTTCCACACCAGGAAGTGGGCGACGATCGCCACCACGGTGAAGATCAGGAAGCTGGTGATGAACAGCTTGTGGAATTCCTTGGCCTCTTCCGGGCTCAGATATGTTCCGGGCCCCATCCTTTCGTCTGTCTGTCTTAGATCGGTCATTTCACGTCTCCGTTGTTCCCGTCGAGGACAGGAGCGTGAAACGCGCTCCCCGGCGGCATCCGCACAGGCACAATGCCGGTGAGGATTGGTGTGCCCGCGCAGGGCCGCGACAGCGGCCGGCGGGAAGATGTGGCCGCGGTCATGACCGGCGGCTTTCGGTGATCGCCAGCGCCAGGCGCTGGGTGGAAACGGAGGGCTCGCCGGCGCGGCGCGCGGCGCGCTCGGCGGCGTCGCGGATGCGCTTGGCGGCGGAGATGCGGACCAGCACCGGCTCGCGCTCGACGACCGCGTCCAATTCGGTCTTGGCGGCTTCGTCCCACAACAGCTCACGCTCGAGCCGCGCCGGCGTCGGCTCGGCCTTGTCGAGCTGCCCGGCGAGCGGAAGAATGTGGAAAAGCGCATCGAACAGCGCGTTGCACACTTCCTGGATCAGATAGGTCGCACCGGCATAGCCCATGAACGGCGTACCCGTGTGACGGCGGATGACCGCGCCCGGGAAGCTCGCGGGGATGTACACGCCGCGCATGCCCGCCGATCCGGCGGCCTCGGCCATGTACATGCGTTCGTTGAAGCTGCCGAACAGCACCAGCGGCGGGTTTGTGGCGATCATGTCCTTGATCGACTGGTTGTCGGACTTCGCGCCCGCGCAGCGCGACACCGCGAAGTTGCACGGCAGGCCCATGTCGTCTTCGAGGAATTTGCGGATCCCCCGCGCATAGGTGTCGGTCGCGACGATCCCGAAACTGGCGGTGCCGAAGAAATCCTGCGTGACCGAGCGCCACAGGTCCCAGAGCGGCTTGATCGTGGTGTGCTTTTCGCGCTCGATGAACGGTTCGGGATCGAGCCCGGTCAACTCACCCAGCTTGCGCAGGAACAGGGTCGTGCTTTCCAGCCCGATCGGCGCCTGCAAATAGGGACGCTCCAGCGCCTCGCACAGGCCGCGGCCGAACTCGCGGTACATGCACACGTTGACGCGCGCGAGCGCCAGCTTCTTCACATCGGCCAGGTGGCTGCCGAGCGGAAAGGCCATGCCGACCTCGGCCCCGATCCCCTCGATCAACCGGCGAATCTCGGCCAGATCGGACGGCATGTTGAACGTGCCGTACATCGGCCCGATGATGTTGACCTTGGGCTTCTCGCCTTCGCGCAGCGGTTTCAGCTCTGGCACCTTCTTGGGGCCGAACTGCGTCCACAGCCATTTCAGCGCGCGGTCGCCCGATTGCCACTGATCCTCATCGATCGTGCGCGGCAGGAAGCGTTGGATATTGGTACCCTCGGGCGTCACGCCGCCGCCGATCATCTCCGCGATCGAGCCGGTGACGACCACCGCGGGCAGATCGGGATCGAGCGTCTTCCACGCGCGCTTCATCGCGCCCTCGGTCCCGTCGCGGCCCAGTTCCTGTTCACCCAGGCCGGTGACGACGATCGGCAGCTCGTGCGGTGGCAGCCCGTCGGTATAATGAAGGACCGACGTCACCGGCAGGTTCTCGCAACCCACGGGACCGTCGATGATGACCTGCAAGCCCTTGATCGCGGTGAACGCGTAGACCGCGCCCCAATAGCCGCCCGCGCGGTCATGATCGATGATGAGCGTCATGTGCCGATATGCTCTTCGGCCTTGGCCGCCGCGATGCGCTTGGCGGCGAACTTGGCCTTGTATTCGGGGCGGTCGACGGGCGTGGTTTCCCACACGCCCGCGGTCGCGCCGCTGCCGACGCCTTCGAAGAAGGCGGTCATCTTGTCGAACCGGTGCTGGTTGGCGAGCGCGGCGTTGACGACGGTCGCCAGGCTCCCCGCCCCCGCCGGCCCCATCAGCGGCCGGGCCGAGATGAGGTTGGTGAAATACAGCGCCGGGATCGCCTTTTGCTTGGCATATTGGACAACGGGCGTGGTGCCGATGGCGAGATCGGGGCCGAATTCCTCGACCGCGGCGATGTCCTGTTCCAGGCTGGCGCGATATTGGACACGGGCTCCATGCGCTTCGAGCCATTCGCGGTCAGGATCGGACCATTTCGTGCGCGGGCACGCGGTGCCGACATAGGGCACTTCGGCGCCGCTTTCGATCAGCAGCCGCGCGACAAGCAGTTCGGAGCCTTCATAGCCCGATACCGTGATCCGGCCGCTGATCGGCTTGGCCGCCAATGCGGCGCGGATCGCGGGGATGAAGCGGTTCTTGGCCGCATCGACCTTGTCCTGCGCCACGCCGCACGCCGCACCGATCGCGTCGAGCCATGCCGCGGTCCCATCCGCGCCGACGGGTGCCGACCCGACGACCTTGCGGCCGGCGGCTTCGAATTCGCGGATGCTTGCGGTGTAGAAGGGGTGGATCGCGCCGACCACGGCGCAGTCGAGCGCGGAGTACAGCTCGCGCCATTCGCGCGTGGGGACGACCGGCCCGGCGGCCAAGCCCAAGGGCTCGAGCATCAGCCCGATGCCCGGCGGGTCGGCGGGGAACATCTCGCCCAGCAACGTCACCGTGGGGCGGTCGACGCGGGTCGCGGGTGCGGCGACGGGGCCGACCTCGGCCTCTTTGCGCGCATAATTCAGCATCGCGCCGGCCAGCACATCCTTGGCCTCGGCGTGGGTCGGCACGCCGAAGCCCGGCACGTCGATGCCGATCACCCGCACGCCGTTGATCTGGGCGGGCAGCAGCTGCAGCGGTACGCCCGACGCGGTGGGTACGCAGAGATTGGTGACGATGATCGTGTCGTAGAGCGCCGGGTCGGCAAGGTCATGGACCGCGTCGCGAATGTCCTCGAACAGCTTGCCGGTGACGAGCGTTTCCGAGCTGAACGGCACGTAGCCGACACTGCGCTTGGCCCCGTAGAAATGCGCGGTGAAGGTCAGGCCGTACACGCAGCAGGCCGAGCCCGACAGCACCGTCGCGGTGCGGCGCATCCGCAGGCCGACGCGCAAGGATCCGAACGCCGGGCACATCGATTGCGGCTGGTCGTGCGGCCCCCGCGCCGGATCGACCGGGTAATCGGCGGCGTAGCGGGTCAGCACGTCGGACTTGCCCGCCGCCACCGCCGCGTCGCGCATCGTGTCCTTCGATCCGCATCCGCCCGCGCCCGCAGCTGCGAGGTCGATCCGGTCGCGATCGCGGAGAGGAAAGGTTGGCGCGTCCACCCGATCAGACCGCGTCGTACACGATTTCGAGCGACGGCTTGGTCACATAGGCGGCACCCCGCATGTCGGCCTGCGTCGCGGGCCGAAGCGTATAGTCCGCCCCCGTAATGTCGGCGCTGAACAATGCGAGCAGCCCGTCCTGATCAAGCGGCGCGGGGCGCAGCGGCGGCGCTTCGGCGACGTTGACCGCCAGCTCCTCGAACAGCGACGCCCACTGCGTGTCGGGCCGGCCGATGATCTGGTAATTCGCGCTTTTCTTGCGAATGTCTTCGTTGGCGGGGATCGCGCAGAGCACCGGAATGCCGACCGCGGCGGCAAAGGCGTTCGCCTCCCCGGTGCCGTCGTCCTTGTTCAGGATCATGCCTGCGACGCCGACGTTTCCGCCCATCTTGCGGAAATATTCGACCGCCTTGCAGACGTTGTTGGCGACATAGAGTGATTGGAGGTCGTTCGAGGCGACCACGATCACCTTTTGGCACATGTCGCGCGCGATCGGCAGGCCGAAGCCGCCGCACACCACGTCGCCCAGGAAATCGAGCAGGACGTAATCGAAGCCCCAGTCGTGGAAGCCCAGCTTCTCGAGCGTCTCGAAGCCGTGGATGATGCCGCGACCGCCGCAGCCGCGACCCACCTCAGGGCCACCCAATTCCATCGCGAACACGCCGTCGCGCTGGAAGCAGACATCTTCGATCCCGATCTCTTCGCCGGCCAGCTTCTTCTTCGAGCTGGTTTCAATAATCGTCGGGGTCGATTTGCCGCCGAACAGCAGGCTCGTCGTGTCGCTCTTGGGATCGCAGCCGATCAGCAGCACACGCTTGCCCTGCTGCGCCATCATGTAGCTCAGATTCGCGAGCGCGAAGGACTTGCCGGAGCCGCCCTTGCCATAGATCGCGATGATCTGCGTTTCCTTGGTCACCGGACCTGTCGGCACGGGATCGGGTTCGAACGATGCTTCCTCGCGGAGCACTCCTGGATCGAACATGCTCATATCGCTCTCCAGTCGAGCACCATTTTCAGGCAGTCGGGGTCGGTGAAGGCCTGCGGATAGGCGTGGACGGCCTCCGCTGCAGGCCGGGCGTGGCTGATAAGGCCGCTCAGATCGAGCAGCCCGATGTCGAGCAGTTCGATGACTGCGGCGATGTCCGCGGGCGTGAACTCGGCGGCGATGCGGACGCGCGCTTCGCGCATGAACGCGGGCGGAAAGGCGAAGGACAGCCGGTCGTAGAAGCCGGCCAGCACGACCTCGCCGCCCTTGGCCAATCGCGCAAAGGCGGTGTCGAGAATATCGGCGGAACCGCTCGCGTCGCAGATCACGCCATAGTTGCGCGTCTCGTCAGCGGCCGGATCGACCACCGCATAGCCGAAGCCGTCGCGCCGCGTGGGGTTGGTGTCCCACACCACCGGCGCGCCGCCGCCGATTGCGATCACGATCCGCGCGATCAGGCGGCCGAGGATGCCATGGCCGATGACCAGATCGGGCACGCCACCGACCGCGATCGCGTGATGCGCCGTCGCGGCGAGCGCCAGCAGGATGCCGTCGCGCCCAAGCGATTCGCGGATCGGGATCGCGCGTGCCTGGGGAAGGTTGATGTGCCGCGCGGTTCCGCCGAACAAACCGCGCGCGTCGCGGTAGCAATTCGCACCGGGCACGAAGACCCATTCGCCGATCCGCCCGCGCGCATCCGCACCGGCATCGACAATCCGGCCGATCGATTCATATCCGGGAACCAGTGGGTATCCCATGCCAGGAAAGGCCGGCATCCGACCGGTCCACAGCAGCTTTTCGGTGCCCGAGGAAATGCCGCTCCATTCGACGGCGACGCAGACATCGCCGGCGGTCATTGGGGATAGCACCAGCGATCGCAGAGCGAGCTTGCCGGGCGCTTCCAAAATGACCGCTGTCGCGTCCAACGCCTCATCCCCACTGCGGCGGGTCAGAATAGACCCTGCCGCACCTGTCGTTGTATCTGGACAGTTTCAGTTGTCAACTTGATTGGACACTTACAATTTCGTCGCGACGATCGCGGATGCGGTCAGCGGCATGCCGGTCTTCAGATGGCGTGGACGCGCGAAACCCGCCTGACGCAGCATGCCCGCGATCTCGTCGCGGCTGCGGGGCCGGCCCGAGCCCATGGCGAGCAGATACAAGCCGAAATACGCGTCGCCCATCGCCTCGGCCCCGCGCGTTTCGGCCATCGGTTCGGCGATGAAGATCGTGCCCCCTGCCGGCAACGCGGCATGGATGTTGCGGAGCAACGTCATCGCGGGGGCATCGTCATGGTCGTGCAGGACGCGGATCAGCGTGATGATGTCATGGCGGGACGGGAGGGGGTCGGTCAGGAAATCGCCGCCGAACGTCGTCGATCTACCCCCCAGCCCCGCCGATTCGAGCCGCACCCGCGCCCGTTCGGCGACCGGAGGAAGGTCGAACACGCTAAGTGCGATTCGCGGAACCCGCGCGCCGACGGCGGCCGCGAATGCCCCTTCCCCGCCGCCGACATCCAGCAAACGGCTATGGCGGTGGAATGCGTAGGCGTCGATCGCCTGGGCGGCGACCATGGGTTGCGACGCGGCCATGAGCGCCGAATAGGCACCGACGGCGGCGGCATCCCCCGTGCCGGCGGCTTCGGCATAATGCCACAGCCCTGACAGGGCACCGCCACCCCCGCCCCGCCGCAGCAAGCCGACCGGGTCGGCCAAGTCGGCGTATAGCAGCCGGTGATGCGCGA
>DASVUT010000450.1:0-2047 GCA_036386955.1 Sphingomonas sp.
GGCGGTCATGATGATGACGATGTCGCGCTCGGGCAGGATCAGATTGCGAAGCACCACGCCGCCGATCGCACCACGTCGTTCGACGAAGCGGATCGGCTTGGGGCCGCAACCCTTGATCGGAACGCTGAACACCCACTGTCCAAGCGCGGCGAAACCAAGCTTTGGATCACCGTCCCACATCACATCCCGCTGCGCCTGGGGTAGCAGCTTGCCCGTCATCAGCGCCCGGTCGAACGCGAAAAGGTCGTGGGTGGTGCCGTACAGCGCGCCCGCCGCCCCGAAATTCTCGAGCCGGAAGGCAGACGATTCGCGCTTGCCCGTCTCGTACCCGACCATGGTCGGCCGCGCACGGGGAAACAGCCCGACGCTCTTCAGCTGCAACGGTCCGGTGATGCGTTCGCGCACCAGCGTTGCATAGGGCTGGCGCGTGATCGCCTCCAGCACCGCGCCTATCATGATGTAATCGCAGTCACCGTAATGGAACGCGGTCGGCGGTGCACGATCGGTGGGCCCTTCGCACCATTCCATGCCGGTGTCCGGGGTGCCTGGCGTGGCGAGATAGAATGCGGGCCACCCGTCCACGCCCTTGGGGCTGTCCTCGGTCCGGGGCAATCCGGAGATGTGTCGCATGAGCAGCCGCGCCGTGAGTTGGCGGGCGAACGGCGCCTTGCTGTCCGGAAGATAGGTCGTGATCGGCGCGTCAAGATCCAGCCGCCCGGCCGCGACCTCCTGCATGGCGATCGTCGCGGTCCATTGCTTCGTGACAGAGGCATAACGCCACACCTGCCCCAGCCGGTGCTCAGGCCCACCCGCAGGATCGACCGTTCCGAACGCGCGCTCGTACACGATCCGATCGCCCCGTCCGATCAGCACGGTGCCCGCAAGGCGCGCCGCGTCCAACGCAGCGGTGACCCGCGCCTTATCGACCAATGGCGGGGCGGGTGACTGCGCCGGCAGCAGCAGTGCGGCAGCGAGAAGGATCAGGTGCCTCATGCCACGCGACTCCCCGGCTTCACCGCCGGCACCGCTGCCAGCTCGGGCGGCAGCGCGTCGGCGGCATAGGTCGGCACGTCCAGGCGGATCAGCGGCACGAACGGCACGCCCAGATCGGCGGTGCCGCCCGACCGGTCGACCAAAGCCGCCGCGGCGACCGTCTCACCGCCCGCTTGGCCGATCGCGGCGATGGCTTCGCGACTCGACAGCCCCGTCGTGACCACATCCTCCATCATCAGAACCCGCGCACTCGGTTCGAGCCGGAACCCGCGCCGCAGCTCGAACACGCCTTGCGGCCGTTCCAGGAACATCGCCTCCACCCCCAGCGCGCGCGCCATTTCATGGCCGGCGATCACCCCGCCCATCGCCGGCGACACCACCACATCGATGCGCAGGTCCGCCGGCAGCTTGGCCGCGAGCGCTTCGGCCAGCCGCGCACCACGCCTGGGGTCCATCAACACGCGCGCGCATTGCAGATAGCGTGCGCTATGCAGCCCGGATGACAGGACGAAATGCCCCTCCAGCAGCGCCTGCGCGGCGCGAAATTCGGCCAGCACCTCTTCGTCGGTCATCGCAGCCCCCCGCGCATCGGCATTCCCGGTCGTTAATCGCCGCAGGGACAGCGCGCAACGGCTTCACCCCCGTTGCTAACGCAGAGCAATCGGCCCGGAGTTTATTGGCCGCACGGCTTGAGGCAAGGGGTGGCGATGCGTATAGGCGCTGCCCAAATAGCGTGTGCGGACGCACGCTTGAGCCAGCGGACACCGTTCGCCGGACCGAATCAACTGAGGTGACGAGGCGCATGCGTATGTCGGGGTTCAAGGGGCTGGCCATTGCCATCGGGCTCGCTTTTGCGGGTGTCGGTGTTGGTCAAGCCGCACAACAGGCACCGGCCGCCCCCGCTGCTGCCGTCGCCCCGGCACCTGCTCCCGCCGCGGGACAGCAAGCCGCCGAAGGTCCCGGCGGTGTATCGAACCTCGCGCCGACGTCGGTCGATGCGACGCCCCCCGCCGCGCCCAACAGCCCCGCGCTCGCGCTCGACGGCGGGTTCGGG
>DASVUT010000451.1:0-2423 GCA_036386955.1 Sphingomonas sp.
TCGTCAAACCCAGCTATTCCGATTTTTTGCGTTACTGGCCCGAATATGCGCGTCTCCGCGGGGTTCCGGGCTTAGTCGAACTGGCGTGCGATGTCCCTCAGCCAGGGCCAGTGAAGCGATGCACCGTGGTCAGCGAAGATCCCAAGGGCATGGGGTTCGGGGTAGCGGCCATCGCGCTGTCCAAACGCTTCCGCGTCAGACCTGTCGTCGAGAACGACCGGGCCCGTGGCGACATCCCGGTTCTGATTCCCGTCTCCTTTGGCCTGAGGCGCCCGCCACCGGTGCCTTCACCTAAGTAGCTTGGGCGCTTCCCTCTCGATCGCACCCTTGATCGTCGAGCCGAAGATGCCGAGCAGGCCGGGCAGGTCGATCTCGCAATGCAGATGCGACTCGAACACCGTCAGCCGGCTAGCAACGCTCTGCCCCATCGCGGCGACGGTGAAGTGCATCGTGTCGCCCTCCCACCGATGAACGACGTCGGCGCCGCCGGGGATGTGGCTGGCGAGCTTGCCGATCTTGGCATCGACGCGGGCGCGGGCACCCTCCTTGCCGAGCTTGTGCGGGAGGTCCAGCGTGACGGGTCCGCTCATGCTGCCTGCTCCTGTTGCGTGCCGAAGATCATCGCATCGTCCGCGAATGCCTTGAATTCGAGTGCGTTGCCCGATGGATCGCGAAAGAACATCGTCGCCTGTTCGCCGGGCTGACCTTTGAACCGCATGTGCGGGGCGATGCCGAAGACGGTTCCCGCGGCCTCCAGACGCGCCGCCATCGCCTGCCAGTCCGCCATGGTCAGCACGACGCCGAAATGCGGGACCGGCACGTCATGGCCGTCGACCGAGTTGCTGTGGCCCGCCGGCCTAGCGATGGGATCGAGATGGGCGACGATCTGATGCCCGCCCAAATCGAAATCGATCCATCGATCGCTCGATCGCCCTTCCCGGCACCCGAGCACCTCGCCGTAAAAGGTGCGCGCGGCGGCGAGATCATGGACTGGGAAGGCGAGGTGGAACGGCCGGATGGTCATGCGCATGGGCTACACAAGCCGGCGGCGCGCGTCATCCCCAAGCATTGCCGGAACGGGGTGGGACGGCCATATCGCCCGCGTGCTTCGCTCCCCTGCCCTGTTGTCGCTGATCCTCGGCGCCGTCGCCGCGTGCGGTTTCGCGCCGCTGGAGATGGTGGCCGCGACGCTGCTGGCAATCGCGGCGTGGATGGTGCTGATCCATCGCGCGCCCGGCTTCCGCGCGGCGCTATGGCGCGGGTGGCTGTTCGGGGTCGGGCATTTCACGGTCAACAACAACTGGTTCCAGCACGCCTTCGACTTTCAGGACGTGATGCCGCCGGTACTGGGCTATTTCGCCGCTGTCGCATTGGCGCTGTACCTGGCCGTCTATCCGATGATGGCGGCGGGGATCGCCTGGCGGTTCCGGCGGACGGGGCTCGACGCCGGGTTCGTCGCCATGTTCGCGGCCGCCTGGATCGCGACCGAATATCTGCGCGCGGTAATGTTCACCGGCTATGCCTGGAACCCGCTCAGCGTCATCTGGGTGCCGGTGGAGCCGGTCGCGGCGCTGGCGGCGTGGGTCGGCACCTACGCTCTGTCGGGGCTGACGATCGTTCTGGCGGGATCGCTGCTGGTTCTGATACGGGGGCGCTGGACGCACCTGGTGCCGCTCGCGGCGGTGCTGGCGGCGATCACGGTCGCGCCGATACTGAGCTATCGCCCTGCGGCCGCCGCCGCGGCCACCAGCGACACTCCCCGCGTCGTCGTCGTCCAGCCCAATATCGGGCAGGATCAGCGCGGCGAGGATGATGCCGAGCGCGTGTTGTCGGCGCTCGAACGGCTGACCGGCGGGCCGCGCCCCTATCCACGGCTGATCGTGTGGCCCGAGGGGGTGGTGCGTGATCTGGTGGAGGACGGCTATCCCGACTGGGTGTATCCGCGCGCATCAGGGCGGACGATCCGGCGACGGCTTGCGCGGCTGCTCGGCCCGCGCGACATGCTGCTGACCGGGGGTGTCGCGCTGCGGTTCGATCGCAACGCCGACCTCGTCGGTGCTGCCAATTCCGTGTTCGCGATCGGGCCCGACGCCCGCCTCATCGGCCGGTACGACAAGGCGCATCTGGTGCCGTACGGCGAGTATCTGCCGATGCCGTGGCTGCTCAAACCGTTGGGTCTCGCACGGCTGGTGCCGGGCGAACTGGATTTTGAACCGGGACCCGGACCGGCCGCGCTGGCGGTGCCGGGGATCGGCCCGGTAGGGGTGCAACTCTGCTACGAGATCATCTTTTCGGGCCAGGTAATCGACCGGGCGCGGCGGCCCAGCCTGATGTTCAATCCGTCCAATGATGCCTGGTTCGGCCGCTGGGGACCGCCGCAGCATCTGGCGCAGGCGCGGATGCGCGCGATCGAGGCGGGCATG
>DASVUT010000452.1:0-5822 GCA_036386955.1 Sphingomonas sp.
TGGCGCTGCTCAACCTGGCGGTGAATGCCCGCGACGCGATGCCGAATGGCGGGCTGCTCACGCTTGCGGTGCTCCCGGTCCTCGATCCGCCCGATCTGCCGCCCGGCGCGTATCTCGCGATCAGCGTGGCAGACAACGGTGAGGGCATGGACGCCGACACGCTCGCGCGGGCCGCCGAGCCGTTCTTCTCGACCAAGGGCGTTGGGAAGGGAACGGGCCTTGGTCTGTCGATGGTGCACGGCCTGGCGTCGCAACTGGGCGGTTCGATGCGGCTGGAGAGTCGCCTCGGCCACGGCACCCGCGTGGCGCTGATCTTGCCCGTGGCCACCGCCCCGGCACGCAAACTTGCCTGCGCCCCGGCGGTGGCCGATCGGGGCGTGGGCCGTGTACTGGTCGTCGACGACGAGGAGGCGGTGCGCGACGCCACTGCCGAGATGCTCGCCGGCCTGGGTTTCGAAGTCGCGACCGCGGCGTCGGGCGAGGAGGCGATGGGCAAGCTGGGCGGGGCGGATCTGCTCGTCACGGATCACTTGATGCCTGGCATGACCGGCGCCGACCTTGCCCGCGCCGCGCGGGAGCAGCGGCCGGAGCTCAAGGTCCTGCTCATCTCCGGCTATGCCGCGCTGGACCAGATCCCGCCCGATCTGCCGCGCCTGCCAAAGCCGTTCCGCGCCGCCGAGCTCGCCCGGAGCCTCGCCGCTCTATGAGGCCGTGGTGGGAGACGGGGGTGATCTACCAGATCTACCCGCGCTCCTTCCAGGATTCGGACGACGACGGCGTTGGCGACCTGCCCGGAATCGAACGGCGGCTCGACCATCTCGTCCGCCTCGGCGTCGACGCGGTGTGGCTGTCGCCGATCTTCCCGTCGCCGATGGCCGATTTCGGCTATGACGTCGCCGACTATACCGGCGTCGAGCCGATGTTCGGAACGCTGGCGGATTTCGACCGGCTGCTCGCCGCCACGCATGCGCGCGGGCTCAAGCTGCTGCTCGACTTCGTGCCGAACCACAGTTCGGACCAGCATCCCTGGTTCCTCGAAAGCCGTTCGTCGCGCGACAATGCCAAGCGCGATTGGTACATCTGGCGCGACCTCGCACCGGGAGGCGGGCCGCCGAACAATTGGACCAGCGACTTCGGCGGCTCTTCCTGGGAATGGGACGAGCATACGGGGCAATATTACCTCCACGCCTTTCTGAAGGAGCAGCCGGACCTCAACTGGCGCAATCCGCAGCTTCGCGCGGCGATGACCAGCGTGCTGCGCTTCTGGCTGGACCGCGGTGTCGACGGCTTCCGGATCGACGTGCTGTGGCACATCATCAAGGCGGATGGCCTGCCCGACAATCCCCCCAACCCGGCTTACCGCGACGGCATGGGCGAGAAACTGAGCCTATTGCAGCTTCATTCGACCGATCAGCCCGAGGCGCATGCCCTGTCGGCCGATTTCCGCGCGATCGCCGATGGTTATGGCGAACGCGTGCTGATCGGCGAAATCTTCCTTCCCAACGCCGCGCATGCGCGCTGGTACGGCACGCCGGAGCGTCCGCAGGTCCATCTGCCGTTCAATTTCCAGCTGATCGAGAATGACTGGAACGCGGCCACGCTGGCCCGTGTCATCACGGAGTACGAAACCTCGCTCCCCCCGAATGGCTGGCCCAATTGGGTCATCGGCAGTCATGATGCGCCGCGCATCGCCGCGCGCATCGGCCAGGCGCAGGCCCGCGTCGCCGCGATGCTACTGCTGACGCTGCGCGGGACGCCGACCCTGTACCAGGGCGACGAGATCGGCATCGGGGAGGTGGTGATCCCGCCCGAGCGGGTGCGCGATCCGCAGGATCTGCGCCAGCCCGGCCTGGGCCTTGGCCGTGACCGATCGCGCACGCCGATGGCCTGGGATGCGTCGCCGCATGCGGGCTTCAGCCGTGTCGAACCGTGGCTGCCGCTCCACGACGACTGGCTCACCCGCAACGTAGCGGTTCAAGCAGAGGATCCGGGCTCGATGCTGTCGCTCTACCGCGCGCTGCTTGCGCTGCGCCGCGCCACGCCGGCGCTGTCGGTGGGCGGTTTCGCGCTGTCGCCCTCGGCGGCGGATGTGCTTGCCTATGAACGACGCAGCGGCGACGCGCGGGTGTTCGTCGCGCTCAACTTGGGCGGGGAGGAGCGGTCGATCAATCTGCCGCCGGGGACACGGGTGGCGCGCACGCTGGCATCGACCCTCGACCCGATCGCCTACAACGGGCGGCTGCGCGGCGACGAAGGCGTGATCATCGAACTGGAGCCAATCTGATGCGCGTCGCGATGCTGAGTTCGATCTCCTGGCCCACACCGCCCACAGGCTATGGCCCGTGGGAACTCGTCACCAGTCTGTTGACCGAGGCGCTGGTCGCGCACGGCGTCGACGTGACGCTGTTCGCGACGGCCAATTCCCGCACCGCCGCGACGCTCGCGGGCGTCGTGCCGCGCGGTTATTCGGAGGACGGCACGCTCGACGCCAAGGTGTGGGAGGCGATGCACATCGCGCATTGCTTCGAACGCGCGGGCGAGTTCGACATCATCCACAACCAGGCCGATTTCGTGCCGCTCGCCTTTTCGCGGCTGGTCGATACGCCTGTGGTGACGACGATCCACGGCTTCTCGTCACAGCGGATATTGCCCGCCTACAAGGCCTATGACGACCGCGTCGCCTATGTCGCGATCAGCGACGCTGACCGGCACCCGGACCTCAGCTACGCCGCGACGATCCATCACGGCATTCCGCTGGATGACTTTCCTTTCGACGGGGAGGGGAGCGACGACCTGTTGTTCTTCGGGCGCATCCATCCCGACAAGGGCGCAGGCGACGCGATCCGTGCCGCGCGCGCGAGCGGGCGGCGGCTGGTGATGGCGGGGCTGATCCAGGACGAGGGCTATCACGCGCGCGAGGTCGCACCGTTCGTCGATGGAGACCGCGTCGTGTTCCGCGGCGTGCTGGGCGGGGAGGAGCGGGTGCGCGCGCTTGGGCACGCGCGGGCGCTGCTCCACCTGATCGGGTTCGACGAGCCGTTCGGCCTGTCGGTCGTCGAGGCCATGGCGTGCGGAACGCCCGTGATCGCCTATGATCGTGGGTCGATGAGCGAACTGATCGAGCACGGCGTCACCGGCTTCCTCGTCGATACACTCGACGAGGCCGTGGCGGCGATCGCGCGCGTCGGCGAGATCGACCGCGCCGCCTGCCGCGCGCGTGTGGCGGCGCGGTTCAGCGTCGAGCGCATGGCCGATGGCTACCTGGCTTTGTACGAGCGCATCGTCGGGCGCTGACTGCCCGCGTTATTTCGCCGGCACCACCGGCAACAGCACCGCGCTCGCTTGTGCGCCCCCGCGTTGCAGCGTCACCGTCGCCTTCTGGTAATCGCCCGGTTTGGCGAGGAAGATGTTGGGCACGAACCGCTGCGGATTGCGGTCGTAGAGCGGGAACAGAGACGACTGGACCTGCACCATGATCCGGTGCCCCGGCTGGAACACATGGTTCACGACGGGCAGGCGAAACCGGTAACGCTGGACCTTGCCGGCCGGGATGGCGGTCGGCCTGGCGAAGCTGTCGCGGTATCGGCCGCGAAAGATGTCGAGGCTGACGGGCAGTTGGTACCCGCCCATCTTGGGATCCGACGCGACCTCGTCCGGGTAGACGTCGATCACCTTGACCACGAAATCGCCATCGGTCCCTGTCGTGCGCGCGAAGATCTCCGCGAACGGCGCGCCCGATACGCGAACCGGGGCGGTCAGTACCTCGGTCTGATAGGTCATGACGTCGGGGCGGCCATCGGCGTGGCGCTGATCGCTGACCAGCCAGTCGCCCCAGCGCCCGTCACCGAAGTTCACCGGGCGCGGCAGGTGCGGTACGGGCTTGGCGGGGTCGGACACGTAAGCATCGCCACCGACCGTGGGCTTGTCGAACCCCAGCCGCCCGTTCGCCTGCAGGAACAAGGGCGTCAGCGGTGCCGCGCATCCCGTGTCGCACGCCATCGGCCAGTCCGCGAAACGATCCCAGCGGTTCTCGCCGGTGTTGTAGATCGTCGCCGCCGGCATCGGGGCGGGCGGACCGTCTTTCAGATACTGGTTGAACAGCGGCAGCACCATGTCGTCGCGGAACTGGAGCGCGGTGTCGCCGTTCCACTGGAACGCGCCGAGTGACCGGCCCTCGCGGTTCACCTGGCTATGCCGCCACGGCCCCATGACCAGGAAGTTGTTGCCGACCTTCCCCTTCGCCTTCAGCGCCTCCCACGCGGTGATGGCACCGTACATATCCTCCTGATCCCAAAGCCCTTGTTCCCAGATGGTGGGGATGTTCGACGGGTTGGCCGCGATCAGCTTGTCGAGCGCCTGGCCCTGCCAGAACGCGTCGTAGGAGGGGTGCTGCACCATGCGCTGCCAATAGGGCATCTGCGCATAGCCGGACTTCGCCGCCCAATCGCCCGCCGAGCCGACGTTACGGAAATTGTCGTAATCGTCCCAGCCACCTGTCGGCGGTGCCTTGCCCGATCCTTTGTAACCCGTCTGCGCGCCCAGCCACGCGATATTGGCGAGCCGGAACGCGCCGTAATGGAACCAGTCATCGCCCATCCACCCGTCGATCATCGGGCTTTCGGGGGCGGCGACCTTGAGCGCGGGGTGCGGGTTCAGCAGCGCCATGACGACGGTGAAGCCCTCATAGGACGACCCGATCATCCCGACGCGGCCGTTCGATTCGGGCAGGTTCGCCTTGTTCACCAGCCAATCGATCGTGTCGTACGCGTCGGTGACGTGGTCGTTGCCGGAACTATTCAGCGGCCCGATCACCGGTTTGGTGACGACATAATCACCCTCCGACCCGTATTTGCCGCGGATGTCCTGATAGACGCGGATATAGCCCGCCTTGACGAAGCCTTCGTCGGCGAGCGGCAGGGTCGAGATCATGCGCGAGCTGTCGGCGCGGTTCGCGCGCGCTTTCGCGTTGTACGGCGTGCGGGTCAGCACGATCGGCGCGTTGGTAGCGCCCTTGGGCACGACCACCACCGTGTACAGCTTCGTGCCGTCACGCATCGGCACCATGATCTCGCGCTTGACGTAATCTTGGCCGGCGGTTGGCGGGGTGAAGCGCGCCGGGATGTCACCCCCGACCGGCGCGGTCGCCTGTTGCGCGGACGCGGTGGTGGAAAGGAGGAGGGCGGCAAGGATCAGGCGCATGGGGGTCTTTCGATCAGCGGGCGGCGGTCTGGGCAGGGGTCTTGGGCTTCACGTAACGGTCGAGCCAATCGGTCATCTGCCACAAGGTCTCGGCCGTGGATTCCATGGCGCGATAGCCATGGGGTTCGCTCGGCAATTGGACATAGCGCACGGTCGCGCCATTGCCCTTGAGCGCGGCGTACATCCGTTCGGACTGGACGGGAAAGGTGCCCGAATTGTCGTCCGCCATGCCGTGGATCAGCAGGATCGGCTCCTTGATCCGGTTGGCATAGGTGAAGGGCGACATTTCGGTATAGGTCGGCGTCGCTTGCCAATAGGTCCGCTGTTCGGCCTGGAACCCGAACGGCGTCAGCGTGCGGTTATACGCACCCGATCGCGCGATGCCGGCGCGGAACAGGTCGGTATGCGCGAGCAGATTGGCGGTCATGAACGCGCCATAGCTATGCCCGCCCACCGCCATGCGCGTGGCGTCGCCGACGCCCAGCTTCACCAGCGCATCAACCGCGGCTTGCGCATTGTCGGTCAATTGCTTGACATAGGTGTCGTTCGCCTCGGCATCGCCTTCGCCCACGATCGGCATCGCCGGATTGTCGAGCACGGCATAGCCCTGGGTCAGCAGGAAC
>DASVUT010000453.1:0-2387 GCA_036386955.1 Sphingomonas sp.
GGTTGGCGGTAATCAGTTCGGATCGGAACAAGTCGACTAGGACGTGGCGATCGAGACGCCTGACATTGGCAGTCATGGCGTTTAGATCGACGGCTTCCAGTTCATCGATCGAAACCGGCTCTATGAGAGCCTGCTCCCGACCATCCGGTGTATCCTCGCTGTTGGGTGCAGTGTCGTCATCCATATTCGTGGATCCTGTCCCGAACTTCGCGACGTTAGTCTGCCCGACACTGCAGTGCCGTGATAGCCTGTCGGTGCGGAGGCTCCCTTCGTTTAACTGCGTGATCACGCCTTTGTATCGGATTTCCTTCCGTCAGGGAGAGCGGCACACATCATCGCCGTCTCGCAGTATTCCGGAGGTTGAGGAGGACGGCGTCCAGCGCCTTCGTCCGCCACCACCCAAGCCGATCGGACCGTGGGCAACCCTCCTCATCCAGCTGCTTCTCCAGCTTGAACCCGTTCACGCCGCTGCGTGCACTCAGTTCGGTCAGCGTGATGCGGGTCGCCGCCAGCTTGAGCACCCTGTCCCAGTCCATTTCCCAGTCGTCGTCGGCGTCGGCATACTCCTTGAGGAGATGGGCGTGCTTGCCGGGCAGGTTGAGGATCTCGAGGGCGTCGCGCTGCGAACATGTGGGCGGCAGGACGGTGGGTGGCGCGGGATCGAGCGTCAGCAGCGATAGGGCGTCACGCGCTCCGATCTCGATCCTGCTTATCCGATCGCCCGTGGCCGTGAACGGGATCGTGCCTGACATAAGCCTGACTATGGTGACGCCCCACGGCTTGAACCCGCCGCCGATCGCGCGCGCGGCACGGTGAAGTGGCACAGGATCGATGATCGCCGAGGCCAAGGCGACGCCAACGGTCATATCAGCGTCCTCGAGGTCGGGACTGCTGGCTGGCTTAAGCCCGGCACCGCGCAATGCGGCCTTGAAGCGGGCGAACTCCGCACGGTGCAGCTGCGGATCCACGTAGTGGGCGACGAGGAACGGGTGCTCACCGATCGAGATCAGTTTCGCGTCAGCGATCTGAGTGATGGCGTAGGCCGGCAGGTCGAAGCCGTCCGAGGCCTTCTCGGCACTGACGCGGTTGGTGGCGAAGTCGTGGATGTATTCGACCTCGGCGCGATCCAGGGTCGGGAAGACGCGGTTGGCGCGGATGCAGATGCGGGTCTGCAGGTGCCCATCGCGGCGTGCGGGTGCGAAGACCCTCAGCGTCCGGGATGTCAAGGCGGCCGCGTCCATCATGCCGATCTGGTCAGGCGGCGTCTCGCCCGGCTCAGCCATGATCG
This sequence comes from Sphingomonas sp., assembly GCA_036386955.1. Lineage (GTDB taxonomy): Bacteria > Pseudomonadota > Alphaproteobacteria > Sphingomonadales > Sphingomonadaceae > Sphingomonas. The sequence continues at coordinate 1,289 of DASVUT010000453.1, forward strand.
GGGCAAGGGCGTCCTCGATCGCTGCGCGGACGATCCGCGGCAGGATTTCGCTCGCCAGCGCCGGGATGTAGTCGGTCCTGCCAGTGTAGCGGACGTTCGTGCGCGATCGCGAGCGCGCCCCTACGGCTGCCTGCAGCGCAGGCACAAGTGTGTGCGGCCAGCCACGGACTGTGCCCGCCGCCTCTGCCAGCGCGGTCGAGAACCGGATCCGGTCGCTGCCCGGAACGGCCTCGCCGCGGCGCGGGCGATACCGTGTCGTCGTGAGCGGTAGGAGGGCCAGCGCCAGCTCGAAGACCGTGCCGCCATTCCAATCCGCAAGGGCAGGCGGCAGCTTTGCGCAGGCTGCAATGCGCTTCTCCCGATCAGGATCGAGAAGACCGATGATGAAGCCGAGCCCGTCATGCAGGGTCTCGTCCACGGTGTCGGCTGGAATCCTGTCCAGCCGGGTGTTGCACCGGTCGCAGCGGTTGAGGCTCCAGGCCTGACGCCACCCTTGGACCGCACCGCAGGTGCAGGCATCCACGAGGTATTCCCATTTCTCGGTGCAGCACGGCACCATCATCAGCGACCAGAGCGCCCGGACGTGCGGGCTGGTGCCGACGCCGCTAGGCGAGAAGCGGCGACGACGGAATGTCATCTCGTCCGCCCGGACGGCGGAATCGAAGAAGTTCACGAATCCCGGATCATTCGCGGGTGGGTGATACCGATCGATCACCTCCTCGAGTGGCACCCTGAGCATGTGCGCGAGCAGGCCCTTGTCCAGCGCCGGTGCGATGGCGGCGGTCGGGTTCTGCGCGTGCGGGGCCCCGACCTGTTCCAGGATCACATGCGACGATGGCAGGACGTTGGCCACAGCGATGCGCGTCGAGAGGCTCATCAGGCTCTCGCCGGGGATCGGTGCGACACGCAGCAGGACGGGGCCGGGCATCGCGTCAGCCGCCCATGCGCAGGCGGAGCGGGTTATGGTCGATGGTGCCGTCCTGGATGCACCAGGCGTCGATCGCAGCCATCAGGCGGTAATGGCTGATGAACCGCTCGCCGGCGAGCAGCGTCGCCTCGAGCGCGGCCAGCACGATGTTGTGGAATTCGCCGATCAGAC
>DASVUT010000454.1:0-8697 GCA_036386955.1 Sphingomonas sp.
GGGCCGCCGCTAGGGCCGCCGCTTGGGACGCCGCTGGGGCCGCCGCTTGGGCCGCCGCTTGGGACGCCGCTAGGGCCGCCGCTAGGGCCGCCGCTTGGGACGCCGCTGGGGCCGCCGCTTGGGACGCCGCTTGGGACGCCGCTGGGGCCGCCGCTAGGGCCGCCGCTAGGGCCGCCGCTGGGGCCGCCGAATATGTGGTAGCCGAAATCATGGGCGCTGCGGTGTTGCGCGAGCGTGGACAGCCGTTCGTGTTCCTGCCGATGTTCGGTTTCGCTGATCCCGAGGCCGTGCTTGCAGCCGACGCCACGGTGTCCGCATGACCTTCCAGTCCCCCATCACCGCAGCCCCCGAACCCAAGGGGCGGTTGCGCCAGAACGTCGGTTGGGATGCCGAGCATGCGACGCCCGAACAGCGGCTCGCGATCGGTCGCGCCGGGTTCAACACGCACGTCATCCGGCCCGGTGCCGAGCGCATGCACGAATGCCACCGTGAGCGGTTCGCGCAGGCCTATGCGGCGATCACCCGCCCGTTTGGGGGGAAGTGAGCATGCCCACCATCGAACGCCAGATCGACGCGCTGGGTGGCACGCACTCGCCGGATGAGGCGGAGTACGGGCGCGGATACGACGCCGCACTCGACCTCGCATTGCCCATCGCAGCCGATGCCGACGCGCTCGTCGACGAGCTGCTCGAGGTCATCACCGACGTGCTGGACGGCCGCGTGCCGCTGGATCGCTGGGCAACCGACGCGCGCCTTCTGGTGCAGCGCGTCACGCATCGGAGGAAGTCGTGATGACAACAGACAACCCGCTGGCGTTCCCGTCGCCAATGATTCCGGAATGGTCGGAGGGCGCTACCGGCATGACCTTGCGCGACTGGTTCGCAGGGCAGGCGCTCGGCGGAATGCTCGCCAGCGAGGCGGGCATTCCTTCCTATCCTAACGATTGGGCCGGTGAGCGCGCGTACCTGCTTGCCGACGCCATGCTCGCCTTTCGCTCGGAGCCCCGCGCATGACCCCCCACACCCCCGCCGCGGTCAACCAGCCCGCGACGTACCTGATCAACGGTTCGCCGGTGAGCGTCCCGGTGATGGTCGATTTCGTGTCGGCGCACATGGAGCACGCCATGCTCAAAGCGCAGATCGCCGCAAACGCCGATTACATCGAGCGGTTGGACGCGATCATTGCTCGCGTCGAGCGGGTGCTGTCGTGAGCGCGCCCATCATCGCATGCGCCATGGTGGAAGCCATCGCGCCACTGCTCAAGACGCTGAGTGAAAGCCTTGAGGCTGAGGCCTACGTCCAGTGGTATCCCAAGTCGCCAGCGTCGCACGCCTTCTGGTCGGTTTCCATTCACGCGCACGGCCGGTGCTTTGCGGGCACGGACGATACCGACGTGGCGCAGGCGCTGCTCAAGGCGAACGCGTCTCGCCAGCGGCACGAGGATGCAATGCGCGACGCGCCGGTGGAGCAGGTCGCATGACCCGCATCACCCAAACCGGCCGCGACTGGACCGTCACGCACCGCGATCACGTCGCCACGCTGCGCCGCGTGCGCAACCTGCCCATGGCCCGCACCCCGCGCTTCCCGGCCGCTGAGCCTCCGTTCCCGCTCCGCAAGGCGCTGGCCGGGTTTGCTCAGCTCGCGCTTTGGCTGGCGATCCTAGGGGCGCTGGCGGTGCTTTGGGGGGTGACGCCGTGACCGCGCCCGTCCCCCCCGACGCCACGTTTCGCGCATCCCATGTCGGCGCGTCCGAAGTCGCTGCCCTGTTCGACGCCAGCCCGTGGGTGACCAAGTTCGAGTTGTTCCACCGCAAGCGCGGCACCATTGCGACGCCGGAGTTCAACGAGGTGGTGGACGGCAAGCCCGCCGACATGCGCGTGTTTTGCGGCGTGATGCTTGAGCCGGTTGTGATCGACATTGCGTGCCGCCTGTGGGGCTATGAGCGCGTCGAGACGCCCAAGAAACTGACCAACGGACGCGGGCTTGGCGGTCACCCGGATCAACTGGTGCGCTGCCCCGAACGTGGCGTCGGCGTCCTTGAGGTCAAGACGGCCGATTGGCTGGTGGCCAAGGGCTGGGGCGACGAGCCACCGCTGCATTACCAGCTTCAGGCACAGACCTATGCCGGGCTGGCAGGCGTCGAGTGGTGCGAGATCGTCACGCTGGTGAGCGGCAACGATCCGCGCCGGTTCGCCCTTCCGTTCAAGCCGAAGCTCTATGCCGAGATCGAGGCGCGTGTCGCGGCGTTCTGGGCTGACGTAAAGGCAGGACGCGCACCGCCGGTGGATTACGCCCGCGACGCCGCAACGCTGGTGGAGGCGATCGGCTCGCCCGACGACACGGTAGCGGACCTTCGCGACAACCTGGACGCGGAACAGGACGCGATCGACTTCCTCGCCGGCAAGGCCCTGCGGGACGAAGGCGAGGCGCGGATGGACGCGGCGAAGTGCCGGCTGATCGAACGCATCGGCACCGCCGGGCGCGCCATCCTGCCCGGTCACAAGATCGGCTGCAATCGGACGAAGGACACGCCCGACCGGGAAGCGAAGCCCGGCGAAATCATCAAGGGGCGGCGCGGGTATCGCCGCTTCGACCTCAAATCAGTGGAGAATTGAACATGGCGACGCAGATACAGACGAACCCCGTTGCCGTGATCCGGCAAAACCTGACCGCTATGGCACCGCAGTTCGCGGCCGCGCTTCCCGCGCACATCACGGTCGAGAAGTTCACCCGCGTCGCCATGACGGCCATTCAGAACAATCCAGACCTCGCCAATGCGGATCGGAACAGCCTGTTCGGTTCGATCGTGCGACTAGCGCAAGACGGACTGTTGCCGGACGGCCGCGAAGCCGCGATCGTGCTGTTCTCCGGCAAGGCGCAAGCGATGCCGATGATCGCGGGCATCCTGAAGAAGATCAGGCAGTCTGGCGATGTGGCCAAGGTGTCGGCCTATGTCGTGTACGAGGCCGACGAGTTCGTGGTCAGCTTCGGTTTCGACGAAGAAGTGCGTCACGTCCCGCCGCCGCTCGACAAGCCGCGCGGCAAGGCGATCGGAGCCTACGCCACGGCGGTCCTGAAGGATGGTTCGCGGTTGCTCGAAGTCATGTCGCTTGAAGAGATCGAGAAGGTCCGCAGCGTCAGCCGGGCGAAGGGCAACGGGCCATGGGTTCAGTGGTGGGGAGAAATGGCCCGCAAGACCGTGATGCGTCGCCTGTCCAAGCGTTTGCCCATGTCGACCGATCTGGAGGAGGCCTTCGACCGCGACGAAACGGTGCCTGAAGTCGTGACGGCCGTAGAGCATGACGCCGCTCCATTATCCCGCCTGGACGCACTGGAGCAGCAGATCACGCACCAGCCGGAAGGCCGCGACGATGATGGCTATGGTGATCAATTCGACGGAACCGCCGCAGACCTAGCCACCCTGTTCGACAACGCCAAAACCCCCGACGACCTGACCGCCGCCCGCAAAGCCTACGCCGTCGCCGGCACCTCGCTGTCCGACCCCGAGCGGGCGATGGTGGATGCGCGGGCGCGCGAAGCTGAGGGGAGGGTGTGATGGGGGACATGAATAACCCGCCCGTCACGCGCTGGTATTACTCCAAGACGGACGATGCCGAGCACCTGTTCGGGGCGAAGGCTACACGCGAAGAAGCTATCGAGGCTGGGCGCGCTGAATACCTGGGAGAGCCTTTCTGGCTGTCTGCTGGCCACAAGATGCTGCACAATCTCGACCCCTTCGATAGCGATGTCTATTGCGTGATCAGCGCATTCCAAAATGCCAACGCGGATTTGTTTGGCGAGGACGGTCAGGGCGATCCCGAAACCGAATGGACCGATGAACAGTGCGCCGACTTGGCGACACGGCTTAACGTCACGTTCGCCGAATGGGCACGCCAGCACGGCCACGACCGCGCCTACATGCTCGACATCACCTCGACCGAACAGGTGCCAGCATGACCGCCGCGCACCCGCACGGGCCGGTGGAGGTGGTGGAGGCGGACCGTGAGGCTGTCCGCGCCTTTCACCAGATCATGGCCGATCGCCTGATGCACGACATCAAGCATGGCACCAACACGCTGGACGCCAAGGGCGATAACACCGATCCGATCTATCAAGCCTTCGCCCGCCACCGCGTGTTGGGCGAACAGCGCGCAATCGCTCGCGTCGTCAACGTGTCCCGCGATGTAGCCTTCCACGCTGGTGTTGGCGGGCGCGAAACGGCGGGCGCGATCGTGTCCTATCTGATCACGAGCCCCGACGAGATCGCGCCGTTCGTGGCGGGCAAGCTGTCGCCGGTGGACTTCGCAAGCGACTGGATCAGCGGCGGGTGCCTTTCGTGGCACGCGTCAGGCGGCAAGATCGTGTCGCCGCCCAAGCCAGCCAACGCAATCGGGGAGCCTTCTGATGTCGACTGAGAAGGTGGAGGAATTGATCCTGCTGCGTATCAAGGCCCTTGAGGTAGCCCCACGATCCGCGCGCAAAGACTTTGCGATCGAGGAATTGCGGTTCGTGCTTAACCGCGCCACCGCCCTCGCAAGCGCAAAGATCGCCGGGGAAGCGTGCAAGCTCTGTAACGGTGACGGCTATTTCTCGGCTGGTGGCGCGGACCTTGGGTGCGATCGGTGCGCCGGGGAAAGGGAGGCTACTAGCGAGCCGACGCCGGTTACTAGCGATACTGCGATCCCCGCTGGCATGGTCCCGTGGCATGGCGGTGATGCTGCGCCTGCGGATTGGGATCGACGTTCGCCGGTATTATATCGGGACGGGCGTTTCGGTGATTACTACGGGGTCGAAGGCTTCGCTCATAAGGGCGATGAAACCGACATCATCGCCTACACCCCCAAGCCGACCCCCGCGCAGTCTGGCGATTGCAGCGCGTCCCCGGATCATGCTGACATCATGGAGACGATCGCCAACGCGTCGGACGATTGGCAGAAGCACGGATACACGTCGGCGCTGGCAGAAGTGCGCGACATGGCGAACGTCGGTCGCGCGCTCATGGGCGCATTGCCGGTCGGCTACAGCTACAACGATTGCCCGTCCGAAATCGTAGCCGACTTGCAGAATGAGCGTGACGCCGCCCTAGCAGCCCCAACCCCCGAGCCGAGCGACGGACAGGATCGCAAGTTCGCTTTTCGTGCTGGCCGGTTCGTCAACCGCGTGTCTGGCGAGGCAATCCCGTTCGACGAGCCGGTCATCATCTTCCGCGCCCGCGATCACCACGCCCTGCCATTGCTCCGCGAGTATCTGGCAATGGCGAGCGACCCGCACCACCAAGCGGCCATAAGCGAGCGGATAGCCGAGTTCTCGGCTTATGCCTTGGCGCATCCCGAACGGATGAAAGAACCGGGGATCACACGCGCTATCCGCTTGAACGACGCCCCCGAGCCGAGCGACGCAGGGATGCTGGACGGCTGGCGCGACATAGCGAGCGCCCCGAAGGATGGGACGGCGATCCTGCTCTGGTTACCGACACCGTGGACACAGGTCTCTTTGGCTCACTGGTCAACCGTATGGCACGGCTGGATTGAGGATGATGGGGAGGAAGACTGCATCGGCGCGCTAGTCCCCACCCACTGGCGACACCTGCCACCGCCACCCCTCATCAAGGAGCCGCGCGCATGACCGATGCGAACGCACGGGCGGTAGTAAGCGAGGACGGCTGTCCCTATTGTGATGGCGTTGAGGAAGTTGAAGCGGTGCTTGCGGATGGTTCGCGCGATTTCGTTCCGTGCCCGCACCCATGTCACCGCGCCGCCTTCGCCACCCCGGCTCCCGTCGATCGGGAGGCGATGGGCGAGGCGCTGCATACTGCTTTTATGAGCGGCGACACGAACAAGCTGACGACGACCTCGCTTCCCGGCGAATGGCCGAACCTCACACCTTCGTTCGCAGAGGAATGGCGGAAGGTCGCCGACCGCATCATCGCGCGTTTCGGAGGGCGGGGGTCGTGAAGGACAAGCGAAACCTCACCCGCTCCATGACGGCGCGCTATCGCCAGGCGTTCAAGCATGCCGGCGACATCGCCGCGCTGATCGACAGCAAGACGCCCGCCGAATTGACCACGGTCGACCTGGCGAACCTGCGATCGGACGCGAACGACCTGTTGCAGTGCGTCCACGAGTTCAACGCGTACCGGAACGCTGCTGAGGTTGCTCCGGTGGATAAGGAGCCCCGCCCATGACCACCCCCGACAAAGCGCGGCTGGCGGAGTTGCTGGCGATGGCGACGCCGGGACCTTGGGCGTATAGGCCGCAACAGTTCGATGATTGGGGCGTCATCCGCACGACCGTCGGGAATGACGGATGGTTTCCCCTTGTTGCCCAAGCCCGCAATCTATCCGATGCGGACCCAAGCGAGCATCGGCGCGACAAGACCGACCCGGCTGGCCCGAACGCCCAGCTTATCGTCGCCGCCGTCAACGCCCTCCCCAACCTCCTAGCCGAGAACGCGGCACTGAAGCAGGGATTGGCCGACATATTCGGCCACTTCAAGGACCGCGACCAAGCGCCCGACCATTGTCATACCGTGCCAGGGTTTTGGGATGATGACAGCAGCAACGGCGATCTAGCCGGAAAGCCATGCGACTGGTGCGCGAAATGGGAACGCGCCCGCCTAGCCCTACAGGAGCCCGACCGATGCTGAGCGATGACGAGCTGCGGGGGGTGCTGGCGGATGCCATGTCATCCAAGCATTGGGCGAGCCTGGTGGCCGAAGGGAAGGATGATAACTGGGGCGTCATCAAGGCGCGCGAGGCCCTATCCGCCATGCGCGAGGTCGGGCGGATGGTCGTGGAGCGGTGTGCGGGGGTGGCGGATCAACTGGGTGGCGATCGAGTAGAGCGCGGCCGGACCTACAGCGATGACAAGCACGGGCGCGGTGACATGATCATCAATGCGCAACGGGTCCGCGCACAGACCATCGCCGCCGCCATTCGCGCGGGGGAGGTGGGGCGTGGGTAGTGCTCCCTACTGGCCGCGCATGATGAAGCGGACCACGGCCGCCGCGTATTGCGATCTGACCGGCCCTGCGTTCGAAGCGGAGGTCATGGCCGGACGCCTCCCGCTGCCCGTGAAGCTGGGCAATCAGGATCATTGGGACCGTGACGCGCTGGACGAAGACTTGTCGCGCATATCCGGCCGCGCTGGCGACTGGCGAAAGGAACAACCGGGCCTTGCTGCCTAAGTACGTCAAGCGGGTCCGCGCCAAGGGCCGCGACTACTACTATTTCGACACCGGCAAGGTGGCGGATGGGAAGAAGGTCTATGCCCGGTTGCCCGATCTGCGGTCGATGGACTTTGGTGGGTCATACGCCGCCATGATGGGCCACAGGAACCGGCGACCGGCCGCGACCGGCATGTCGGTGCCCCAAATGGTGAACCTGTACCAGCGCAGCCAGGAATTTCGAGGCAACGCGGCGTCGACCCGCAAGCTCTACAATATCTACCTTGCGCGCCTGGAGGGGCTGTTGCCGACCGCGCCCGTCGCCGAGGTCACGCGCGGCGACATGCGGCGGTTGATCGACGCCATGGCCGAAACGCCCGGCGCAGCGAACGCCTTCCTGAAAACGACAGGCGCGCTTTTCGCGTGGGGCGAGCAACACGAATACGTCCGCGCCAATCCCTGCACCGGGATCAAGCAGATGGGGATGGGCGAGCATCAGCCTTGGCCAGCGCATATCCTACAGGCCGCGCTTGTCGCTGATGACGACCGTGTGCGTTTGCTGACCCACCTGCTCTATTTCACGGCGCAACGCATCGGCGACGTGCTGGCGATGGGATGGGCCGATATCCAGGAAGGCCGTGTCGCGCTGGTGCAGGAAAAGACGACCAAGAAGCTACGCGTCCGACTCCACGAGGATCTGCAATCCGAACTGGCGCGTCACCCCCGGCGAGCGATCGTGATCTGCACCGACGCAAGCGGTCGTCCCTTGAAGCAGGGCACGGCGGGCAAGCTGCTATCCGATTTCACCGCCAAGCTGGGCCACCGCTGCGTCCCCCACGGGCTGCGCAAGAACGCGGTGATCGCGCTGCTGGAGGCCGGGTGCACCGTGGCGCAAACATCGGCCGTTTCGGGGCAGTCGCTGGCGATGGTCGAGAAGTACGCGAAGGAACGCGATCAGGTCGGATTGAGCGACGCGGCGGTCCTGCAATGGCAGGGGGCGAAAGCATGAACGTACAAAACTCAGGAAAACCAGCCGATTTACGCAAGGATATCAGGGCATGAAATTACCTGTAAGTTAATCCGACGTTGCGCGGCCAGTGCCAGGTGGCGTGCGACCGTTGATGCACGCGGCCATGCCGGTTAGGCGCGCGCCATGAATCAGGGTTCAAGCCATTGAGCGCGGTGCCCCCGTCGCTGCCGCGCATCCACACACGGCCGGGTCTCCCATACTTCGTCACCGAGACCGGTAAGCCGTGGACACCGATCGGCCATAACGACGCGATCACCTGGCCCGACTTCGCGCCGCTGTTTCGCCGCCGCGATACTTCCGCCGTGGAAGCGCATCTCCGCTGGCTCAAAGCGCACGGCGTGACGTGCATCCGGCTGATGCTGGAATATTGCCACCGCGAGCACCGCTATCTGGAGCGGCCGGTCGGGCGGTTCGTGCCCAATATGGTGCAGTATTGGGACGATCTGTTCGCGCTGCTCGAACGGGTGGGCATGCACGTGCTGCTGACGCCGTACGACACCTTCT
>DASVUT010000455.1:0-2103 GCA_036386955.1 Sphingomonas sp.
TACGCGTCATGACCGATCCTCAGAATGTCGGCCCGCTTTGTTCACCAATCGCCCGCCCGGCGCAACGCTTCGCTCAGCCCGTCGCCCGCGCCGGCCGCGCCATCATCAGCGCCGCGCGCGTGGTGCGGCACACGGTCTCGCCGCGCTGGTTGAACGCCACATGTTCGAACGTGACGATCCCTTGACCCGGACGCGATGCGGAGGGGCGGAGCGCCTTCACCTCGGTTTCGACGCGGATCGTGTCACCGGCGAAGACGGGTTTGGGGAACAGCGTCTCGCTCATCCCCAGATTGCCGATCGTCGTGCCGAACGTCGTGTCGCCGACGGACAACCCGATCACCAGTCCGAGCGTGAAGATCGAATTGACCAGCGGGCGGCCGAACTCGGTGCCCGCGCAATAATCATGGTCCAGATGGATCGCGGCGGGGTTCATCGTCATCGATGAAAACAGGACATTGTCGGTCTCGGTCACTGTCCGCCGCACCGGGTGGACGAAACGCTGCCCGACGCTGAACTCCTCGAACCACAGACCCGGCATGCCATCCTCCCTTAGCGTAGCGCCGCCATGACGCGATCCGCCGCCGGCCGCCAGTCCAGCGCGTGCGCGGCGAGCCACGCATTGTCATAATAGGTGCAGGCATAACGGTCCCCGCCATCGCACAGCAAAGTGACGATCGATCCCCGCTGCCCCGCCGCCGCCATCTCTTCGATCAGCCGCAGGCACGCGATCAGGTTCGTGCCCGTCGACCCGCCGACGCGTCGTCCAAGCACGGTGGACAGCGCCCGCATCGCGCCGATGCTGTCCGCATCGGGCACCGCGATCATGCGGTCGATCACCGACGCGACGAAGCTCGCCTCCACACGGGGCCGGCCGATCCCCTCGACATGGCTACCGCATCCCGGCTCCAGCGCGGTGACGGCGCGGTCGGCATAGTGGCGGTGGAAGACCGAATGAACCGGGTCGGCGACGCACAGCCGCGTCGCGTGCCGGCTGTACCGGACAAAACGCCCGATCGTCGCCGACGTGCCGCCGGTGCCCGCCCCGCACACGATCCAGGCGGGGATGGGATGCTCCTCCGCCGCCATCTGCGCGAAGATCGACTCGGCGATGTTATTGTTGCCGCGCCAGTCGGTCGCGCGCTCGGCATAGGTGAACTGGTCGACGAAATGCCCGCCGGTCTCCACCGCCAGCCGCCGCGCCTCCTCATGGCAGGCGCGGGGATCATCGACGCTGTGGATTTCGCCACCGTGGAATCGGATCGCGTCGAGCTTGGGCGGTGCGGTCGCCGCCGGCACCACCGCGATGAAGCGCAGGCCCAACAGCCGCGCGAAATAGGCCTCGGACACCGCCGTCGATCCCGACGATGTCTCGATCACCACCGTGTCGGGCCCGATCCACCCGTTGCACAGCGCGTACAGGAACAGCGATCGCGCCAGCCTGTGCTTCAAACTGCCCGTCGGATGCGAGCTTTCGTCCTTGAGGTAGAGCATCAGGCCAGGGTGATGAGGCAGTTCGACGCGGATCAGGTGCGTGTCGGCCGAACGGTTGTAATCGGCCTCGATCCGGCGGACCGCGTCGTCGGCCCAGGCGCGCGCGCTCACGCCGCGCGGGCGGCGCTCGCCCACGCCTCGGCTTGCGCATGCGCGGGCGCGTCGTCGACATCGATCCAGTCCAGGTCGCTGCAATCGACGACATGCGCGCGGCCTTCGCCCGCCAGCACGCGCACGCCATCGGTCAGCGACGGATTGCCGAACCCGGCGAGCACCGCGAACAACCGCGCACCGACCGCGAACACGCCGGTGTCGTACGCGTCATGCGGCTCCAGCCCCTTGCCGATCGCCACGATCCTGTCGCCGCTGGTCGCGACCGCGGTCACGTCGAGCGGATCGACCCAGGCATGGCCCAGCCGCCGATCGATTCCCAGCGTCAGCCCGTCCTGCGCGCCGTTCGCGGCCAGCCGCGCATACAGCAACGGATCGACCAGATGGTCGCACATCGCCAGAACGGCCTGCTCACCGGCCGCAAGCGCCATCGCCCCCGCCAGCACGGACACGCCATTGGGCCGCAACGGATCGCTCTCGACGACATCCACCGCCAGCCCC
>DASVUT010000456.1:0-2362 GCA_036386955.1 Sphingomonas sp.
GCCTGTCCGGCGTCGAAGTGAACCGATACGCGCCCGATCCGCTTGGCGACCACGGCACTGCCGCCGCGCACGATGGTAATGAAATAGGGCATGGTCACGTCGCGCGCGCCGCCGGTCTGCGTCCGGCGCGCATCGATGCGAAACGTCACCGCGGTTTCGATCTGGTCGCCCACCTCGGTGCAGGTCGACCGCACGTCGGTCATCGCCGCGACGACATCGACCGCCGCCGCATCGCGCGACGCGCCATCGGCGAACAGCGTCACGTCGCCCGTGCCGGCGGGCACCGCCACCGCGGGGCAGGCCGACCGCACGGCCGTGATGCCGCCGGTTTCGTCCAGTTCGCCGCGCCCGGCGCAACCGCTCAGCAAGATCAAGGAAGCGGCAAGGAGGTGAGGAGTTTTCAAGGGCACGCGGATACCTTCACGAACGCAGGCGGGTGGCCCCGACGCGTGCGTCCATAACCGGCTTCACCCCCCGGCTGCAATCGCGTAAGCATGGGCGTGCCATGACCAAGCCGATGCTCGAACTCCTGATCGCCGCGCCACGCGGTTTCTGCGCCGGCGTCGACCGCGCCATCCGCATCGTCGAACTGGCGCTGGAGAAGCACGGCGCGCCCGTGTTCGTCCGGCACGAGATCGTCCACAACAAGTTTGTGGTCGACAGCCTGAAGGCCAAGGGCGCGGTGTTCGTCGAGGAACTGGATGAAGTGCCCGACGATGCGCCGGTCGTGTTCTCGGCCCACGGCGTTCCCAAATCAGTTCCCGCCGAGGCGCAGGACCGTGGGCTGTCCTATCTCGATGCGACGTGCCCGCTGGTGTCCAAGGTGCACCGCGAGGCCGAACGGCTGGTCGCGGCCGGGCGGCACATCGTCTTCATCGGGCATCACGGCCACCCCGAAGTGATCGGCACCTTCGGCCAGGTTCCCGATGGCGTGATGACCTTGGTCGAAACGGTCGGCGATGCCGAACGCTTCACTCCCGCCGACCCGGCCAACCTCGCCTTCCTGACGCAGACGACGCTGTCGGTCGATGACACCGCCGCGACGGTGGCGGTGCTCCAGCGCCGGTTTCCGACCATTCAGGGCCCCAAGGGCGAGGACATCTGTTACGCCACGTCCAACCGGCAGGCGGCGGTGAAGGCGATCGCCAACGGGTGCGACGCGATGCTGGTGATCGGCGCGCCCAATTCGTCCAACTCGCTGCGGCTGGTCGAAGTGGCTGAGCGTGAGGGCACGCCCGCGCGGCTGATCCAGCGCGCCTCCGAGCTCGACTGGGCGTTCCTGGACGGGGTCGGTACGCTGGGCATCACCGCGGGCGCGTCCGCACCCGAACTGCTCGTGCGCGAACTGGTGGAGCATCTGTCCACCCGCTTCACCGTCACCGAGCGCGAGGTCGAGACGAACCGCGAAACCATCGCGTTCAAGCTGCCACGGGGGCTCGAGGCCGCGGCCTGATGGCGGTCTATACCCACGTTTCGGCCGAGTCGCTCACGCGCTTCCTGTCGCTCTATGACGTGGGCGAACTGGTGTCGGCCAAGGGGATCGCCGAAGGAGTGGAGAACTCCAACTACCTCGTGGACACCACGCTGGGCCGTTACATCCTGACTTTGTACGAAAAGCGCGTGGCGGCGGGCGACCTGCCCTATTTCCTGGCGCTGCTCGATCACCTCGCCGCGCGCGACCAGCCGGTGCCCCCCGCGATCAAGGACCGCGACGGTGTGGCCATTCAGGAATTGGAGGGGCGGCCGGCGTGCCTGATCCGGTTCCTGCCGGGCGTATCACTGTCCAACCCGACGCCGCGCCAGGCGTTCGCTGCGGGGCGGGCTCTGGGGGCGATGCACGGTGCCGCTGCAGACTTCGCACCGACTCGGCCGAACTCGATGGGCGCCGAGACCTGGCAGGGGCTATACGAACGCTGCGGGAGAAGCTTGGATAGGATCGCGCCAGGGCTCCACGCCGACTTGGGTTTTGCCATTGGCGACGTGCTTGCGACATGGCCTATCCATCTCGATCGTGGCGTCATTCACGCCGACCTGTTTCCCGACAATGTCCTGATGCGGGGCAACGACATCACCGGGCTCATCGACTTCTATTTCGCATGCACCGACTTCCGGCTCTATGATCTCGCCATCATGCACGTGGCTTGGTCTTTCGATGCGAGCGGGCGGCGGTATGATGCGGCTGTCGGCGAGGCAATCGTCGCCGGCTATGGCGCGCCGGGGGAGGAGGAAATGATGTACTTCAGCGATCTTGCAGTCGGCGCGTGCATCCGCTTCACCCTCTCGCGCGCGTGGGACTGGTTAAACACTCCCGTCGATGCGGTAGTGACGCGCAAGGACCCGCTCGCCTTTTGGCGCAGGCTCA
>DASVUT010000457.1:0-6301 GCA_036386955.1 Sphingomonas sp.
TGTCCGACCAGGCCTCTGCGAAGGGGCGACCGAGCGCCAGTGGATGCTTCTGACCTAGGAATTGCGCATAGGCGTCGTTGTAAAACAGGGTCAGGTCCGAGCCCCACGCCAGCATCATGCCGTGCTTCGAGGCCAGAATCAGCTCAACCGTGGCGCGAAGAACCGGCGGCCACGTCATCCGGTCGCCAAGTGGCGTGTCCGACCAATCGTGGGCGAGCACGAGGGCGCGCATCTCTGCGGGCGCAAGCTCCACCCCAGGGTTGCTGTCACGCGTCAATAAAGCGTCAGTCAGAACAGTCCTCACCTGGCAGCAAGCAAGCCGGAACTCGCTAGGATTGCCGTCTTTAGCGTGCTGAACGGTTCAGGTCACGACCGCTCGGGTGTGCTGAAAGCCAGCGGATCATCGGGTGACGCAACAACATGGTCGGGCACTGCCGCTGCTGGCCCGCATGGCCGCACATCCGCCTGCTGATTAGTGCCGACGCCCGGCCGTTGTGTCTGTTGATCCGTCGTGACGCAACCGGGCATCCAGATTTGAGGCACCTTCGCGGTCGGCCGCGTGCCTGCCGCAACTACCGGCGGAGCGTAAGCGAGTGGACCGGACACTGCTTTCGTCAACGTCTGCTACCCGAGACTAGGCGGGCTCGAACGCCCTTAAGATCGGGCATGGACCCTTGGAGCCGGACCCGCATTCGTCGGCGAGCCGTGCTAGCGCATCGCGTGCTGCCAGCATGTCTGCGATCCGCCCCTCCAGGGCGGGGATGCGCGCCCGCGCAAGCTCGCGCGCTCGCGTTCGATCTTCAGTAGCGTCGAGCGACAGCAGCTCGGCAATCTCCTCCAGCGTGAACCCGGCCGCCTGCGCCTGGCGTATGAAGCAGAGACGCCGAACGTCGTCATCACCGTAGCGGCGGACGCCGCCGTCGGGCCTCGCCGGCTCGGAAAGCAGTCCCCGACGCTGATAGTAGCGCACGGTCTCGACGCCGACGCCCCCTGCGCTGGCGAGCTTCGCGATCATCATCGACATCGGCCCTTGACTCCGGACTATGGTACGGACCCCATATGGGTCGGGTGCTGCCGCCAGGCAATCAGGAGCGCACCCGTGTCGAACCGTCCCACCGCCGTCCTCCATCGCATGGTTCTGGCCGACCATGTCTGCCCTTACGGCGTGAAGGCGCTCGACCTGCTGAAGCGCCGTGGCTTGGAAGTCGAGGACCACCATCTCACCACGCGCGCCGAGACGGACGCGTTCAAGGCCGAGCACGGCGTCAAAACGACGCCGCAGGTATTCATCGCGGGCGAGCGGGTCGGCGGCTACGACGACCTGCGCCGCAGGCTGGGCATGCGCGTCGCAGAGCCGGGCGCCACCAGCTACCGCCCCGTGATCGCCCTGTTCGCCATGACCGCGCTGCTGGCCCTGGCGGCCAGCCATGCCGCGTTCGGTTCGCCGTTCACGGCGCGTACTATCCAGTGGTTCGGCGGCTTCAGCATGGCCATACTCGCGCTGCTCAAGCTGCAGGACGTCGAGCGCTTCTCGACCATGTTCCTCAATTACGACCTGCTAGCTAAGAGCTGGGTCTCTTACGGCTATGTCTATCCCTTCGCCGAGGGGTTCGCGGGCGTGCTGATGACGGCCGGGGCGCTGACGTGGTTGTCGGTGTCGATCGCGCTTTTCATCGGTACGGTCGGCGTCGTCTCGGTGTTCAAGGCGGTCTACATTGACAAGCGCCAGCTGAAGTGCGCCTGCGTCGGCGGCTCCTCGAACGTGCCGCTGGGCTTCGTCTCCCTCACCGAGAACCTCGGCATGGTAGCCATGGGCGTGTGGATGCTCGTCGGCATGGATGGGATTTGATGCCCTTGGTTGTCGATCGTCGTGGGCGGACCTAAAACAGACCCATGGCGCGTATCCTGCCTCGATCCCTCGCGAACATCCGCCACCTGCTGCTGGCGCTTCTGGCCGTCGGACTCGTCCTGCGCATGGGTGCCGGCTGCGAGGCAATGGCCGCCACGCCGAAGGCGCCGGCTGCGCACCAGGCGCACTGCGCCGACATGCCCGCGAAGCCCGACAAGCCGGCCAAGTCCGACGTCGCCGCGTGCGCGCTCTGCATCGCCCTGCCCGACGCAGCCGTAGCCAAGGTCGGGACCGGTCCGCTCGTCGGGATAGAGCCAGTCGCAGTCCTCACGGACCGCCTCGCGGGGTTGGCGGGCGGCCCGGCACCACCACCTCCGAAGATCGCGTGACGTCGAACCACAACGAACGTCAACGCATCCAAGGAATACGGACATGAAGAAGCTCTCGATCATCGGCGCCGCCCTCGCGCTCGCCATCCCCGCCACCGCCTATGCGGCTGCCGACTGCTGCAAGGAGATGTCCTGCTGCAAGGAAGGCGCCGAGTGCTGCAAGGACGGCAAGGGCGACTGCTGCAAGGACATGAAGCACGGCGACGACCACGCCGGCCACCACATGCCGGCGGCACCCGCCAAGTAACGACGACCAGGGAGGCGCCAACGCGCTTCCCCGGCGTTCACCGACCCGAGGCGACGCCTGACCGCGCGTGCATCGCCACGCGTCCGCCGTCGCGCGCCCGTCAAACCCAATCGGAAGACACGATGATCAGAACACTGCTGGCCGCGACGGCGCTCACCGCGCCCGTGGCTGTCCACGCCCAGTCGATGCCCGGCATGCACATGGGGCGGCACGGGCACCATGCTCCCGCACCGGCCAAGGCGAAGCCCAAGGCGGCCAAGCCGGCGCCGGTAAAGCCCAGGGCGGCCAGACCGGCACCGGCGAAGGCCTCGAAATCGACCACCCGAGCCGTCCGCCCGCAGGTCGTCACTCCTGCGCCATCGACCGGCACCACCCAGCTGTCCAGCCCGACCATTGATCACGGCGCCATGGGTCACGGCGCGATGCATCACGGCACGATGGATCATGGCGCCATGGCGCGCTCTGCGCCGCAGGACGGGGCAGCGGCTCCAGTCCCGCCCACCATGGACCATAGCACCATGGATCACGGCTCGAGGTCCGGAGAGAACCACGCCGGCTTGGAGCACGCCGGCATGGACATGCATGGCATGAAGGGCATCCTCGGCGACTACAGCATGATGCGCGACGCGTCGGGCACCGCCTGGCAGCCCGACAGCTCGCCCATGTGGGCGATCATGGGCAAACGCGGCGACTGGTCGACGATGGTCCACGGCTACGCCACGCTCGTCTACGACAACCAGGGCGGGCCGCGCGGTGACGAGAAGACCTTCGTCGCGTCGATGCTCATGGGCATGGGGCAGCGCCAGCTCGGCGGCGGCACGCTCACGCTCAAGGCAATGGGCAGCCTCGACCCGCTCATGGGCAAGTCCGGCTACCCGTTGCTGCTCGCCACCGGCGAGACCGCGAACGGACGGACCGAGCTCGTCGATCGCCAGCATCCGCACGACGCGTTCATGGAGTTGTCGGCCACCTACAGCCGTCCGCTCGGGCGTGACCTCTCCGGCTTCGTCTATCTCGGCCTGCCGGGCGAGCCGGCGCTGGGTCCCGCGACGTACATGCACCGCTTCTCCGGCATGGCGAACCCGGAGGCGCCGATCTCTCACCACTGGCTCGATAGCACGCACGTCACCTTCGGCGTCGCGACTGTAGGTCTAGTCTACCGCGGCCTGAAGCTCGAAGGCTCCGTGTTCACCGGCCGCGAGCCGGGCGAGAACCGCTGGGACATCGAGCGGCCCCGTATGGACAGCTGGTCGTTGCGCGCGACGGTCAACCCGACCGCCAACCTATCGGCGCAGGTTAGCCACGGCTTCCTGAAGAGCCCGGAGAGCCTGCACCCCGAGGAGAACGTGCGCCGCACGTCAGCCTCGGTCACCTGGAACCTGCCGCTGGGCGAGGCGCGCAACTGGCAATCCACCTTCGCCTGGGGCCGCAATGACCCCTCGGGCGGGGACCACGGCCACACCACTGACGCGTTCCTGCTCGACAGCGCCGTGCAGCTTGGGCGCTGGACGGTGTTCGGCCGCGCCGAGAACGTCGACAAGGACGAGCTGTTCGGCGACGAGCACGACGGCGACCCGCTCGCCGGCCGCGTCTTCAATGTCAGCAAGCTTAGCCTCGGCGGCTACCACTCGATCCCGATCGGCAGGCTCGCCTTCGATATCGGCGGCCTGGTCAGCAAGTATGATCTGCCGCGGGACACCCAACCGCGCTACGGTTCTGATCCGACCAGCTTCATGCTATTCACCCGTGTCCGTATCACCGGGTAACGGGATTGAGCTTTCGAAGGGAGCGATGATGACCCGCATCAGACTGATCGCCGCTGCTCTCGCGGCCGCCGTGCCCGCCACCGCGCTCGCCGCCGGCCCGGTGCTGATGCACCGCGACCCTGGTTGCCCCTGCTGCGAGAAATGGGCCGCTCAGGTCAAAGCACAGTTCGGCCGTGCCGTGACAATCATCGACGACGCTAACAGGCCCGCGTTCATGAAGGGTCGCGGCGTGCCGGGCGACCTGGCGTCGTGCCACACCGCGGTCATCGACGGCATGACCTTCGAGGGCCATGTGCCGATCGCCGACATGAAGCGCGCGCTCGCCACCCGCCCCAAGGGCATCGCCGGACTGGCGGTCGCCGGGATGCCGATGGGTTCCCCGGGCATGGAGATGCCAGGCGCGAAGGCCGCGCACTATGACGTGGTCGCATTCGGTCCAGGCGGGCGCCGAGTCTTTACGCGTCATTGAATGGGCAGACCTGCCCTGCCGAGGCAGGCTTACGGCGGGCGATGTTCAACCCGTTGGCAGCACTCATTGAGTCAGCCAAAACAGATACGGGCTCGCGGTTTCGCCCCACCGGCAGAACTCCGCTCCGCCACTTCGACCCACATCCGGACGTTCAAGAGGCACGCTCGGCATTCCACAACCGGACGGTCATTCATCGTACGACGTGCGCCATCGCAGCCGCAACGAGGCCGGGGCTAGCGCCGAACCTCGACCGAGGATCCTGCGTCATAGATCGCAAATCGTTCACGGCTTGCTTAGAGCCGCTCCTCTGACGCTTGAAGAAGTCGGAGCGATCAAAATGGATCGCTCTACCAGTACATATCGCTCTGAACCCTAGACTCGGCGACTCAATCCGGGCCTTATCTCCTCGGGACGTGTGAGGGGCAGCAAGTGGAAACAGTATCGATCAAGAACGAGCCGGAGCTGCCCACCTCCGTTTTTCAAAGCGATCTGCCACTCGACGAGAAGCTGGATCGCGCCCGTACCGAGCTCTTGGACCTTTCGGCTAGGAACCGGCTGCTCAACATGCCGCGATCATCGAAGGGCGCCAAGGCCGTCGAGATCGTCGACGAGATCAGCAACGAGGTGTTTCGCATGCTGGTCACCGAAGGGCGCCCGTTCACCTTCCTTGCCGGCAAGGCGGCTTCGGCCGGCGAACCGGCGGGCGATGACGTATCTTTCGAGGAAGAGGACGAGATTGCCGATCTGGTTCAGCCTGGAGACGACATCGCTGATGAGCGCGGGGTGTTCTCCAGACATTCTGACACACGGCTTCAAACGCGCCTGACGCCCAAGGGGCTACAGAAGCGGCTGCTCGATCTTTATTTCGACGCTAGGACGCTCGAAGAGGAACAGGGCGTCAACATCCTGTACCTAGCGCTCGGTGCGTTGAAGTGGGTCGATCCGAACAATTCCGCGAGCGTGCGTTTCGCGCCGCTCGTGCTGATCCCAGTACAGCTAGAGCGAGGCAACGCCGGCGAGAAGTTTAAGCTACGCATGCGTCCCGAGGACTATGCGTCCAATCTGTCGCTCGAAGCCTTCCTCGATCGCATCCACGGGATACGGCTGCCGGCATTCGAAGCTGGCGAGGGTTTCGATCCTGTCGCATATTTTGCCGAGGTCGCCGAGGCGGTGTCGTCGAAGCCGGGTTGGGAAGTGCAGCGGGACGTCATCGTGCTCGGCTTCTTCTCGTTCGCCAAGTTCCTGATGTACCGAGACCTTGATCCGGCAACCTGGCCAAGCGGCGCACGGATCACAGACCGTGCATTAGTGCGGGGGCTGCTGTCGGACGGCTTCGAGGGAAGCGAGGGAATGATCCCCGAGGACGCGAAAATAGATCCGTTCATCCCGCCGTCCGAAATGCTGCACATCGTCGATAGCGACAGTTCGCAGGCGTTGGCGGTGCACGAGGTACGGCGCGGTCGGGACATGGTGATCCAGGGACCGCCCGGTACCGGCAAGAGCCAGACGATCGCCAACATAATCGCGTCGGCTGTCGCTGACGGCAAGACGGTGCTGTTCGTGGCCGAGAAGATGGCCGCG
>DASVUT010000458.1:0-6053 GCA_036386955.1 Sphingomonas sp.
ATCTTCGGTAGTGCGTGGTTGGTCGAGCAGCGGGTGAGTGTGGAGAGGGTGGGCTGATCCGGTGCACCCACCCCCGTTCGCTCGACACGAACGGGGGGGCTCTGACAATCACGCACCCACCGCCGTTCGCCCTGAGCGAAGTCGAAGTTCATGGTCCACGCAGGTGTCTCGACGTCGCTCCACGCGAACGCAGCGCATTCACAATTTCGGCAACGTCACCCCGCGCTGGCCCATATATTTGCCCGCCCGGTCGGCATAGCTGACCTCGCACGGCTCGTTGCCTTGCAGGAACAGGAACTGGCACGCGCCTTCATTGGCGTAGATCTTGGCGGGCAGCGGCGTGGTGTTGGAGAATTCCAGCGTCACATGCCCCTCCCAACCCGGCTCCAGCGGCGTCACGTTCACGATGATCCCGCACCGCGCATAGGTCGACTTGCCGAGGCAGATCACCAGCACGTCGCGCGGCACGCGAAAATATTCGACGGTCCGCGCCAGTGCGAAGCTGTTGGGCGGGATGATGCACACGTCGGTCTTGCGGTCGACGAAGCTGTTGGCGGCGAAGTTCTTGGGGTCCACGGTCGCCGAATCGACATTGGTGAAGATCTTGAAATCGTCGGACACGCGCGCGTCATAGCCATAGGACGACAGGCCATAGCTGATGCACCCGTCGCGGCGCTGCGCCTCGACGAACGGCTCGATCATCGCATCGCGCAGCGCGTGTTCGCGAATCCAGCGATCGGACAGGATGGACATGGCGGCTCCCCTTCGCGCACCCCCTTGCCGGCTTTGCGGGCGAGGGCAAGACGGGCGTTCAGGCGATCAATCCTTGTGCGGCGGCGGTGCCTCGCGCTTCGCCTTGTATCGCCGCGCGAGCAGAGTCGCGCCGAGCACGAACCCGCCCGGCGCCAGCAGGATCACCGCCGCCAGCCCGACCTTCTTCCACGCCCCGTTCTCCATGCCCCGATGCTAGCATGACAAGCTGAACAGAGCCTATCCGATCCCCAGATCGCCCGGCCCGAACGCATCGGGCAACAGCTCGGACAGGCGGTAGGTGCGCACCGCGTCCCCTTCCGCCGCGCCGCAATGCACCGGCAGGTCGCGGCCGCCCATCTGCGCGGCCTCATTCAGCACCTGGCGGCACCGGCCACAGGGGCTGACAGGGGTGGTGCCGGTCGCGTGACCGTCCGCGTCCATCGCCCCGCCGATGACCGCGATCGCGGCCACATCGCGCATCCGCCCTTGCGCACTGGCCGTCGCGATCGCCACCGTTTCGGCGCATAGCGACAGGCCATAGCTGGCGTTCTCCACATTGGCCCCGGTCACGATGCTGCCATCGGTCATCAGCAGCGCCGCGCCGACCGCGAACCGCGAATAGGGCGCGTGCGCGTGGGCCGCGGCGCGGCGCGCGGCCGCGATCAGCGTCGTCACGTCGCTCATGGTGCCACCACGTCCCAGTTCACCGGTCCCTCGATCCCGTCGATGCGCGCCACGTCGCTCGCGCGCCACATTGCCCAGGGCTTCGCGGTATAATCGGCGCGCCCGAAATTGGCCATGACCCAGGTCGGCCGCGCGATCCGCGTCGACAGCGCATGGTCGCTTTCGACGTCGCGCGACACGCGCAGCAGCACGGGCTTGCCGGTATGCCCCTCCACCATGGCGGCGAAGCGGCGCAGCTCGCCCGCCAGCGTGGCGGTGTCCGGCCGCGCCGCGCAATCGTCCCGGTACGCCACCTCGACCGCCATCGGCAGCGCATCGGCGGCCCGGGGCACGAAGGTGTTGAACGCGTTCGCTTGGGCGCCGCCCGACTGGCACAGCGAATACAGATGCACCGCCCCGCGCCGCAGCCCCGCCTCGGGCAGCGCGGCCCAATGCGCCTCGAACGCCGGATCGCGCCGGTCCGCGCCCGATGTCGCGACCAGATAGGCGAAATCCGCGCCAGCGGCGCGCACGCTGCCCCATTCGACGCTGGCGGGCGGTGTCTCGCCCAGGTCGATCCCCTGCAGCGGGTAGCGTTCGGTCGAGGGCCGCCATGCGGTCGCATAGCTCCACCCGCCGATCGCGAGCACGCCCGCGCCCGCGAGCACGCACGCTGCCTTCGCCGTCAGGCTAACCACGCAGGTGGAGCACGCAGATCAGGGTGAACAGCCGCCGCGCGGTGTCGAAATCGACCTCGATCTTGCCCGCCAGTCGATCGCGCAGCATCTCGGCGGCTTCGTTGTGAATGCCTCTGCGGGCCATGTCGACGGTCTCGATCTGTTGGGGCGTGGCGGCGCGGATCGCCTGATAGTAACTGTCGCAGATCGCGAAGTAATCCTTGATCGGCCGCCGGAACCGCCCGAGCGCGAGCACCAGTGTCTCCAGATGCGTGCCGTCCTCGCGGTGCATATGGATGCCCAGCCGACCTTCTTCCGACTCCAGCTTGATCCGATAGGGCCCGGCATAGCCGTCGGCATGGGCCCGTTGCGGCGCGAAGTAATTGTCCTCGATCAGGTCGAAAATCGCGATCCGCCGTTCCTGTTCGACATCGGCCGATCGCCAGCCGATGCTGCGTTCGTCCAGTTCAACCTCGATGATGCGCGGATCGCCCATCGAAGCGGGATAGGGGCGTTGTTCGCTCACGACAATATTCCCGCACCGCTCGGGCCCGATCGGCGCTAGGGTCGCGTCATGGCTACCCGTGCACTGAGTCCCGTTTCCCCCGCTGCGCCCGAACCGCAGGCGCTGCCCCGCAACGTCGAGGCGGAGGCCGCGATGCTGGGGGCGATGATGATCGACAACCGCCTCGCCGACGATCTGCTCGACCGGCTGGAGCCGACGCATTTCTACGAACCCGTTCACGGGCGCGTGTTCGCGGCGATAAAGACGTTGCGCGCCAACGACATGCTGGCGACCCCTGTGACGCTGCGTCCGATGTTCGAAGCCGATGAAGGCATGCGTGCGCTCGGCGGGCCGTCCTATCTCGCCACGCTGACCAGCTCGGGCGCTGGGCTGGTCGGCGGGCGTCAATTCGCGACACAGATCTACGACCTGGCGATGCTGCGCGCGCTGGTGTCGGTCGGGCGCACGCTCGTCGACCGGGCGATGGACACGTCCGAGGAGGTCAATCCGCGCGCGCAGATCGAACTCGCCGAGGAGGAGCTGTTCAAGGTCGCCGCCGATGGTGGTGCCGAGACCGCGGTCAAGACCTTCGCGCAGGCGACCACCGCCGCGGTCAAGATGGCCGAACGCGCGCTGAACTCCGGCGGGCATCTGTCGGGCGTGACCACCGGACTCGATTCGCTCAACGCTAAGATCGGCGGCCTGCATCATAGCGACCTGATGATCCTGGCCGGCCGACCCGGCATGGGCAAGACGTCGCTGGCGACCAACATCGCGTTCAACGCCGCTCGCCGATGGATGCGCGACATGGCGGACGGCATCGCGCCGGCCGATTCGGTCGGCGCCAAGGTGGCGTTCTTCTCGCTCGAAATGTCCGCCGATCAGCTTGCGACGCGAATCCTGGCCGAACAGTCGCGGATCAGCTCGGAATCCTTGCGCATGGGCAAGATCAGCCGCGCCGAATTCGGTCAGCTCGCCGCCGCCGCCGCCGAGCTGGAAAACCTGCCGCTGTTCATCGACGACACCGGCGGCCTGTCGATCGGATCGCTCCACACGCGCGTCCGCCGGTTGCAACGGCGGCACAACAACGAGATCGGATTGGTCGTCGTCGACTATCTCCAGTTGCTGACCGGTTCGGCCAAGGGCTCCAACGAGAACCGCGTGCAGGAGATTTCGGAGATCTCGCGCGGCCTCAAGACCTTGGCCAAGGATCTTAACGTGCCCGTCCTGGCGCTGTCGCAGCTCAGCCGCGCCGTGGAACAGCGCGAGGACAAGCGGCCGCAGCTGTCCGATTTGCGCGAATCGGGGTCGATCGAACAGGACGCCGACATGGTCTGGTTCGTCTATCGCGAGGATTATTACGTCGCCGCCAAGGAGCCCAAGCGCCCCAGCGAAGGCGACGACAGCCGTACGTTCGAGGATCACGCCAAATGGGCGAGCGACATGGAACGCGTCTATGGCTTGGCCGAACTGATCGTCGCCAAGCAGCGCCACGGCGCGACGGGCAAGGTGACGCTGAAGTTCGACCCCACCATTACGCGCTTCTCGGATTACGCGGGCTACTGATCCCGCCCGTTCAGCCGCGGTTCAACGCGTCCGCGCCTAATTTTCGCCACGACCATGCGGGAGGTGCGGATGCGTACGGTTCTGTTGGCTCTGCTGCTGACGGGCACGGCCGCGCAGGCGCAATTCGCGCCGTCGCCCCGGGTGCCCGCGCCCCGACCCGCCAACCCGTTCGGCACGCCGGCCTTGCCGCCCGCGCCCTCCACTGGACTCGAAACGCGCGAGATTCGCGACCGGATCGACGACGGTCGGCGCTCCGGGCAATTGTCGCGGCGCGAAGCCCGTGGGCTGCGGCGGCAGGCGGCCGGTCTCGATCTGCGGGCCGAAATCTACGGCCGGGATGGCCTGTCGGAGGCGGAGCAGCGCGAACTGGCCGTGCGCGCGCGGGTGATCCGCGACACGACGATCGCGCGCCGTTCAGGAATCGGCGCGACGCCGCGTTGATCTCAGAAGATCGGGTCCTCGCCGGGCAGCGCCGATACGTGGATGCCGCATTCGACCTTCTCCCAGCCGCGCCAGCGACCCGCGCGAGGGTCTTCGCCCGGTTGCACCTTGGACGTGCACGGCGCGCAGCCGATCGAGGGGTAGCCCGCTGCCTCCAGGGGATGGCGGGGCAGGTCGTGGGCGGCGAAATAGGCGTCGAGCGCGGCCTTGTCCCAATCGGCCAGCGGGTTCATCTTCAACCGCCCCTCGTCCGCCTCGAATCGCGGCAGTGCGGCGCGGGTGCCGGCCTGGAACCCTTTTCGCCCCGATAGCCACGCGTCGAACGGTGCCAGCGCGCGGCGCAGCGGTTCGACCTTGCGCAGATCGCAGCAGCCGTCGGGATCATAGGACCAGCGCAGGCCCGTCGCATCCTTGGCCGCCAGCCGCCGGGGATCGGGACGATAGACCCGCAGATCGGTCAGCCCCAGCCGCTCCGACAGTTCATCGCGGTAGGCAAGAGTTTCCCCGAACATCTTCTGCGTGTTGGTGAAAATGACCGGCACGTCCGCGTCGATGGCCGCGACCATGTGGAGCAGCACCGCCGACTCCGCGCCAAAGGACGACACCGCCGCGATATGGCCGGCCAGCTCGCCTCGAAGCAGTTCGGCGAGCATGGCGGGCGCGGGCACGCCGGCGAAGCGCGCCTCCATCACGGCAGCATCGGCGGCGGTGAAGACGCGCAGATCCAGCGTGTCGATCGCGCGCGCGGGCTCACCCATGGCGGCGTTTCCACACGGGCACGGCGGCGTCGGCCGCGGCCTGATAGACGTGATCGTACCGGTCGAGCGCGCGTTGGAGAACGTCGGCGTCGATCGGCGTTTCGGGGGCAAAGCTGTCGAATCCGCAGCGGCGCATGAGCGGCAACTGGTCGACCAGCACGTCCCCCGCCGCGCGCAATTCCCCGCGATAGCCGGCCTCGCGCAGGATCCGCGCCGCCGAATAGCCGCGTCCGTCGCGGTAGGTGGGGAAGCTGACCTCGATCAGCGCCAAGCGGTCGAGATGCGGCACCAGCGCGCGCGCGTCGTCGCCCGCTTCGATCCGCACCGCGGTCGCATTGGTCTGTCCGGCGAAGGTTTCCAGCGTCACCGCGGGCTCGTCATGCGCGTCATCGTCGCGAAACCGCAGCACGGCGGGCGTGTCGCCACCATTGCCCCGGGGATCAGCCATAGATCGCCTCCTTGAACGGCGCCATGCCGACGCGGCGATAGGTGTCGAGGAAGCGTTCGCCATCATCGCGGAGCGCGACGTACCGGTCGGTGACGCGCTCGATCGCGTCGACCACGCCGTCCTCGTCGAAGCCGGGACCGGTGATCTTGCCCAGCGACACATCCTCGGCCCCCGATCCGCCGAGCAGCAGCTGGAAGTTCTCGGTGCCCTTCTTGTCGACGCCGAGGATACCGATGTGACCG
>DASVUT010000459.1:0-2293 GCA_036386955.1 Sphingomonas sp.
TGCTGCGCCAGATCACGTGCGGCGTGCCGGCATCGGCGCCGCTCGCCAGGGCGCTGCTCGAGTGGGCGGAGCCGCACCGCGCCTGGCTCACTGGAGACGAGGGCGACGGTACGCTAGAATGGGCGGACCTAGCCGCGTGCACGGTCGTCGAGCAGCTCTGCGACAATGCGCCGCCGCATGCGCTGGCGCTGACCGCCCGGCTCGCGGTGCTGCTGGCGCTCGACCCTTTCGATACGGCGCTTCTGGCGCTGGTGGCCGCGTGCGACCGCCTGCCCCGCGTTACCTCGCTGGCAAAGATCGCAAGTGCGCATGGTCATGACCTGCCCTCTTTGCTGGGGGTGCTCGCGGGCGCTGACGAGCACGAGGCCGATCGCGCCGTCCGGCGCAGCGCGGTGCTTAAGCTGGGTCTCGCAGGTTTCCGCGCGAACCGGATCGGCGAGGTTGAGGTGGACGTCTGCTGGACGCTCGAGCGGCTGCTCGACCGCGCCCCGGCCCAGGACGATGCCATGCTCGACGCGCTGGTCGGCGCGCGTCAGGCGGCTCGTCTGACCATCGCGGACTTTACGCACGTCGCCGACAACGACTTCCTCGTCCGGCTGCTGCGTGGGGCGTCCGCCGCGCGCGCTTGCGGCGTCAATATACTTGTCCATGGTCCGCCCGGCACCGGCAAGACGGAGCTCGCGCGCACGCTGGCCGAGGCCGCGGGCCTGGCCGTCCATGGCGTCGGCGAGGCGGACGATGATGGCGAAGAGCCAACGCGGTGGGACCGGGTGAACGCGCTGCATCTCGCACAGCGGGTGCTGGCCCGGACTTCAGGTGCCGTCCTGCTATTTGACGAGATGGAGGATCTGATCGGTGAAGCCCAGCCGACCGGCGGCGATTGGTATTCGAAGCGTCAGGGCAGCAAGGTATTCGTCAACCGGCTGCTGGAGACCAATCCGGTCCCGGTGATCTGGACGACCAACGCGATCGGCAATGTCGACCCTGCGATTCTGCGGCGCATGAGCTTCGTGCTGAAGCTCGACCTGCCGTCGCGGGCTGCCGCGGCGCGCATGCTGGCTCGCGTCGCTGCAGAGGAGGGTGTGGACTCCGACGCCGGTCTCAATCGGCTTCTGGACGTCGCCCCGGAGACCGCAACCGTCCTGCGTGTAGCCGCTCGATCGGCCCGGCTGGCCGGTGAGGCCGACGGCGGACTACGTTCCGCCGAGGCGCTGGTGCGGGCATTGCGTGGCGGTGAAATCGCGCCAGCACCGCAGCATGGTCTCGACCTCGACCTGTTCGAGACCGATCCGCCACTCGCCCCTCTGATGCACAGGCTCGTTGCAGCAGGCGCCGAGGACGTTTCGCTGCTGCTGACCGGGCCGCCGGGGACCGGGAAGACCGCACTCGCGCATCACCTCGCCCGCGCACTCGACCGTCCGCTCGTGGTGAAGCGCGCGTCCGACCTCCTGTCCCGTTGGGTCGGCGGCACCGAGTCCGCAATCGCGGAAGCCTTCGCGGAGGCTCGGGAGCGGGGCAGCGTGCTCCTGTTCGACGAGGTGGACTCACTGCTCTTCGACCGCGCAGCCGCCACCACGAGCTGGGAGGCGGGGCAAGTCAACGAGATGCTTACATGGCTCGACCATCATCCGCTGCCGGTTCTTGCGGCCACCAATCATCGCCACCGTCTTGACCCTGCGGCGTTGCGCCGTTTCGTTTTCAAGCTGGATCTCCAGCCTCTAGGGCGAGATCGGACAGCTAGGGCATACGAGAACTTCTTCGGCGTGCCGGCGCCGGAGCGGCTGGCTGAATTGCGGGGCCTGACACCGGGCGACTTCGCCGTCGTCGCGCGTCAGCTGAAGCACGTACCAGCGGAGAAGGGGCAGGATATCGTCAAGCTCCTGCGCCAGGAGGTCGATGGAAGACCGGAGTATGGCGCGCGGATCGGGTTCTGAGCAGACCCACATGTCGCCGTTCGAAGATCATCAGCCGATCGCCGGAAGCGGACGCATGTTCATCTCGCACAAGTTGCGTGTTGATGATCCCCGCCGCTCAGCCCGGCAAGCTCGGCGATGGCGGAGGCGTTCAGCGTGCGCCTGGTGCCCGCGTCGCCGCGCAGAACGAGGTAGCTTCTAGATCGTTCAACGGGACCGAGCGCCCTCCAGCGCGCGAGGCACTCGCCGATGGTAGCCTGCCAAGGGGCATGGATGCTCGCGACCAAGTCGGCCCGGGTGCTGGTGTCAGTGATGAGCATTCGGCCGTGCTAGCCGGCTTGGATGAAGACCCGGCTAACAGGCCGTGCAAAACCGAAGGA
>DASVUT010000460.1:0-6153 GCA_036386955.1 Sphingomonas sp.
CGCTGACCGACGAGAGCTTCTGGGCCGAAAAGGGCCGGGGCGCATGGTTGACCGATCAGCGGCTGCGCGTGTCGTCGCGGCGCGATCCCGCCGATGCGGTGATCGCGACGGGCATCCCGTTCCTGGGGCACGGCGATTTCGTCGAATGGAGCCGCATCTTCGGCGCGGTCGCGCCCGAAGTGGCCGGTATCCGGCGCCTGGGCGCGGCGGCGCTCGATCTCGCCTGGGTCGCGGCGGGGCGCTTCGACGGCTTCTGGGAATCCGGGCTGAAGCCGTGGGACTGCGCCGCGGGGATGCTGTTGGTCAAGGAAGCAGGCGGGTTCGTGACCGATTACCGCGGAGCCGACAAGCCGATGGAGCGCGCCGAGATATTGGCGGCCAATGACGCGCTGCATTCGCGGCTGCACAAGCTGGTCGCCGGGGCGCTGCGCTGATCCTGCCCGAGGGGCAAAGGTCACACTAGGGTCACACTGTCACGGTGGACCGGCGGGGAGCAGTTCGCGCGCCTGGCACGCAGCTTTTCGCGTTTTCGGCAGTTTTAAAGAGCGAGTCGGCAGCCTGTCGCAGCTTCGCGCCGTGTAGGACAGGGGCAAGAACAAAACGGGTTAAGTGCGAGCCATTCTCACTGCTTAACAGCCTTGCTCCGCCTCGGTGGCGAGACTAAAGCCCCCACGTCCTTCGCCTATGCGAGAAGCCCATTGGTCGACCTGTCCCACTATCTGCCGATCCTGCTGTTCCTGGGCGTGGCGCTCATCCTGTCCTGCGCGTTCGTGTTCCTGCCCATGGCGGTCGGGCGGCTGACGGGGACGCACAAGCCGACGCCGCAGAAGCTGTCGGAATATGAATGCGGCTTCCCCGCGTTCGAGGACCCTCGCAGCCAGTTCGACGTGCGCTTTTATCTCGTCGCGATCCTGTTCATCGTCTTCGATTTGGAGGCGGCGTTCCTATATCCTTGGGCAGTAAGCGTTTTCAGCCTCGGCTGGACCGCGTGGATCAGCATGATGATCTTCATCGCCGAACTGGCGCTGGGCCTGGCCTATGCGTGGAAGAAGGGAGCCCTTGAGTGGGAGTAGAGATGCACTCGGGGCCGATCGAGCTCCAGCGGCCGGCGAGCGACAGCTCTCTGGTGCCGCCCGATCAGCAGTTCTTCGAGAGCCTGAACGGTGAGCTGACGGACAAGGGGTTCCTGGTCACGTCGACCGAGGACCTGTTCCAATGGGCGCGCACGGGCAGCCTGTGGTGGATGACGTTCGGGCTGGCGTGCTGCGCCGTCGAGATGATCCACGTGAACATGCCGCGGTACGACCTGGAGCGGTTCGGCGCGGCCCCGCGCGCGAGCCCCCGGCAGAGCGACGTGATCATCGTCGCGGGCACGCTGACCAACAAGATGGCCCCGGCATTCCGCACGGTGTACGACCAGATGTCCGAGCCGAAATACGTGATCTCGATGGGATCATGCGCGAATGGCGGCGGCTATTATCATTATAGCTATAGCGTCGTGCGCGGATGCGATCGGATCGTGCCGGTCGACATCTATGTGCCGGGGTGCCCGCCGACGGCGGAAGCGTTGTTGTACGGCATCATGCAGTTGCAGCGGAAGATCCGGCGTGTCGGGAGCATCGAGCGTTGAGGGCTCCTGCACCTGCCTGGGCGGCGGACCTGAACCAAGCGACGATCGAGGCCGCGCATGCGGTGCTCGGCGGGGCGTTGACGCATGCGGTCGAGCTGGTCGGCGAGGTCCAGTTGCATGTCTACCGCGACAATCTTGTCGCCGCACTCACCGCGCTGCGCGACACGCCAGGGTTGGAATATCAGCAGCTGATGGAGATCGCCGGGGTCGATTATCCCGAGCGGGCCGAGCGGTTCGACGTTGTGTACAACCTGTTGTCGCTGACGCGGAACCACCGGGTGCAGGTGCATGTCGCCACCGACGAAGAGAATCCGATCCCGTCGGTCACCGGATTGTGGCCGGTCGCCGGGTGGCTGGAGCGGGAGGTGTATGACCTGTTCGGGGTGCTGTTTTCCGGCAACCGCGACCTGCGGCGCATTTTGACCGATTACGGCTTCAGCGGGCATCCCTTGCGCAAGGACTTCCCCCTGACCGGCTATGTCGAGACGCGCTATTCCGAGCAGGAGAAGCGGGTCGTGTACGAGCCCGTGGCGCTGGCGCAGGATCTGCGTCAGTTCGATTTCCTGAGCCCGTGGGAAGGCGCGTCCTATACGCTGCCGGGCGACGAGAAGGCCGGGCTGCCGCAGGCCAAGGGTAGCTATACGCCGGCGACCGCGGATCAGGTTCATCGCGCGGGCGCGGGCGAGTCGGCGCAGAAATCGCCCAAGGCACCGAGCGAACCCTATGCCAAGGCAACGGCCGAGAGCACGGCCGATACCGGCAAGGGTGATGCGGATGCGGGCAACACGCCGGGCAGCAAGCCGGTCGATCCGGCCGTGATACCCAGCAAGGGCAGGGGTCAGAACCAGTGAACGAGGCACCCGCAACCACGACGATGGACCCGTTTCTCGACAAGGTGCTGGGTGATCCCGGCGCGACGCTGTCGAGCGCGGACGATGTTTCCATCCAGAATTACACGATCAATTTCGGGCCGCAGCACCCTGCGGCGCATGGCGTGCTGCGGCTGGTGATGGAGCTGGACGGTGAGCTGATCGAGCGGATCGATCCGCATATCGGGCTGCTCCACCGGGGCACCGAGAAGTTCATCGAAACCAAGCCGTATCTGCAGACGATCCCGTATTTCGACCGGCTCGATTACTGCTCGCCGATGTGCATGGAGCATACGTATGTGCTCGCGATCGAGAAGCTGCTCGATCTCGAAGTGCCGATCCGCGCGCAATATCTGCGGGTGTTCTTTGCCGAGCTGACGCGGATCATGAACCATCTGCTCAATCTAGGCAGCCATGTCATGGACGTGGGCGCGATGACGCCGAACCTGTGGCTGTTCGAGTTGCGTGAGGACACGTTCAACTTCTACGAGCGCGCATCGGGTTCGCGGATGCATGCGAACTACTTCCGGCCGGGTGGCGTGCGTCAGGACGTGCCGCTCAAGATGCTGACCGATATCGCGGATTGGATGGACACGCGGTTGCCGCGCCTGTTCGAGGACGCGATCAGCTTGGTCGCGGACAACCGCATCTTCAAACAGCGCAACGTCGATATCGGCGTGGTGAGCCGTGACGATGCGATCGCGTGGGGCTTTTCAGGGCCGATGATCCGGGCGGCGGGCATCCCCTGGGACCTGCGCAAGTCGCAGCCTTATGACGTGTACGACCGGATGAATTTCGACGTGCCGGTGGGGACGCGTGGCGATTGCTATGATCGGTTCATGATCCGGGTCGAGGAGGTTCGCCAGTCGGCGCGGATCATGAAGCAGTGTTTGGCCGAGATGCCAGAGGGGCCGGTGTCGACATCAGACCGCAAGGTCGCGCCGCCGTCACGCGCGGACATGAAGCGGTCGATGGAAGCGTTGATCCACCACTTCAAGCTCTATACCGAAGGATTCCATGTGCCCGCGGGCGAGGTCTATGTCGCGACCGAAAGCCCCAAGGGCGAGTTCGGCGTGTTCCTGGTCGCCGATGGGACCAACAAGCCGTACCGGTGCAAGATCAGGCCGACCGCGTTCAGCCATCTGCAGGCGATGGACTTCATGAGCCGGGGGCACATGCTGGCGGACACGACCGCGATTCTTGGCGCGATGGACATCGTGTTTGGGGAGTGTGACCGGTGAGGCGCTCTTACGGCATTGTAGAGGTGATCCTGGGCCTCGGGGCCGCCTTCTACCTGATCTTGGTGGCTATGGATTACGTTGAACAGTCGGTCTGGACGACAGTGCTGTTGGGTGCGCTGGGGGCATACAACCTCGCTATCTTCTTTGTCGGACTCTACCGCCGTCGACACGTCAGATCAAAGAGTGCTTTAAATGGCTGAAGCAGCGACCATTCCCGACGAGGCCGAGACCCGCGCGCGCTGGGGCGCGTTCGCTTGGTCGGACGAGAGCGCGGCCAAGGCGGCGGCGATCATGGCGCGCTATCCGGCGGCGCGTACGCAATCGGCGTCGATTCCGCTGCTCGACCTGGCGCAGCGGCAGGTGGGGGCGGAGACGCAGACGCAAGGCTGGTTGCCCGTGCCCGTGATCGAGTTCGTCGCGCGGCAGATCGGCATGCCGTATATGCGCGTGTACGAGGTCGCGACCTTCTACACGATGTTCAACCTGGCTCCGGTCGGGCGCTATCACGTCCAGGTGTGCGGGACGACGCCGTGCATGCTGGCGGGCAGCGACGATGTGTTCGCGGCGTGCAAGAACCGTGGGCTGGTCAAGGGCGGGACGACGCCCGACGGGCTGTTCACGCTGACCGAGGTCGAGTGCCTGGGTACGTGCGCCAACGCGCCGATGGTCCAGATCAACGACGATAATTACGAGGATCTCGACTATGATCGCACCGCGGCGGTGATCGACGCGCTGGCGCGTGGCGAGGTGCCGACGCCGGGGTCGACGATCGGCCGGCGCGCGAGCTGCCCCGAGGGTGGGCCGACGACGCTCAAGGAGATGGTGGACGCCAATCATGACTATCGCGGGGAGTGGGCGTGATGGCTGATAACGATAACCAGTTGATGATCGAGATTTTGAGGAAGCTGCAAGCGGAAGTGTCTGGAACGAACCAGCGCATGGACAAGTTCGAGCAGCACCTGACTAATCTTGAGCGACGGCAGACCGCGTCGACGCACTTCGAGAAATCCGTGCTCGCGCGTCTATCGGGTATTCACGAAAGCCTCGATGAGCTGAGGTCCGATATGCGCGCGGTGCGATCTAAAACGCGCGATGTGCATAGTCGTCTCGACCGCGTGGAAGCTCGCTGATGCTCGCTGACAAGGACCGCATCTTTACCAATGTGTACGGGTTCCAGCCGTGGAACCTGGCGGCGGCGCGCGCGCGGGGCGATTGGGACGACACCAAGGCGCTCCTGACGCGTGGGCAGGACGCGATCATCGACATCGTCAAGGCGTCGGGCCTGCGCGGGCGCGGCGGGGCGGGATTTCCCACGGGCACGAAGTGGAGCTTCATGCCCAAGGAGCCCAAGCCCGATCGGCCGAACTTCCTGGTCATCAACGCCGATGAATCGGAGCCTGGCAGCTGCAAGGACCGCGAGATCATCCGCCATGATCCGCACAAGCTGATCGAGGGCGCGCTGGTCGCAGGCTTCGCGATGCGGGCGCGGGCGGCGTATATCTACATCCGCGGCGAGTACATCCGCGAGGCGGAGGTGCTGTTCGCGGCGGTGGCCGAGGCGTATGACGCCGGGCTGATCGGCAAGAACGCGTGCGGATCGGGCTATGACTTCGACGTCTTCGTCCACCGCGGCGCGGGCGCGTATATCTGCGGCGAAGAGACCGCGATGCTCGAGAGTCTCGAGGGCAAGAAGGGGCAGCCGCGGCTGAAGCCGCCGTTCCCGGCGGGCGCGGGGCTGTATGGCTGCCCGACGACGGTCAACAATGTCGAATCGATCGCGGTCGCGCCGACGATCCTGCGGCGCGGCGCGGACTGGTTCGCGAGCTTCGGCGCGGAGAATAATCGCGGCACCAAGCTGTTCCAGATCAGCGGCCATGTGAACCGCCCCTGCGTCGTCGAGGAAGCGATGAGCATCAGCTTTCGCGAGCTGATCGAGACGCATTGCGGGGGCATCCGCGGCGGGTGGGACAATCTGCTGGCGGTGATCCCGGGTGGATCGTCGGTGCCGCTGGTACCTGCGCGTGAGATCATGGACGTGGCCATGGATTTCGACGGGCTGAAGGCCGTCGGATCGGGGCTGGGCACGGCGGCGGTGATCGTCATGGACAAGTCCACCGATGTGGTCCGCGCGATCGCCAGGCTCAGCTATTTCTACAAGCATGAAAGCTGTGGCCAGTGCACGCCGTGCCGCGAGGGCACCGGGTGGATGTGGCGGGTAATGGAGCGGCTACGCACCGGCGACGCCGACATCGGCGAGATCGACATGCTGCACCAGGTCACCAAGCAGGTCGAGGGCCACTCGATCTGCGCGCTGGGCGATGCGGCGGCGTGGCCGATCCAGGGGCTGATCAAGCATTTCCGGCCGGAGATCGAGCGCCGGATCAACGAGCGGAATGCGCCAGCGCTTGCGGTG
>DASVUT010000461.1:0-2258 GCA_036386955.1 Sphingomonas sp.
CGACAACCTGTTCAACACGCGCCAGCAGGTGCGCGACGCCGCGGGCGAAACGCCGATCGGTTTCCAGCCTGCCTATCTCGACCCGGTCGGCCGCACAGTGCGCCTGTCGCTGCGCAAGCTGTTCTTCTAAGCCCCACGGCATGCAGACGATCTTCATCACCGGCGGTGCATCGGGCATCGGGCGGGCCATCGCACAAAGGTTCGCGCGCGAAGGGTGGCGGATCGCGCTCGCCGATATCGACGAGCCCGGTATGGCGAGCACCGCCGCGCTGCTGGGCGACGTCCCGGTTACGGTCCACACCCTCGACGTGCGCGACCGCGACGCCTGGGTGACGGCACTCGACGCGTGCACGGCGGTGTCGGGCGGGCGGCTCGACGTGCTGGTCAACAATGCCGGCATCGGGCTTGGCGGACCGCTGGCCAGGGCGCAGTTCGACGCGATCGACCGTACCATCGCGATCAACCTGACCGGCGTCGTCAACGGTGCGCGAATCGGCCACGCCTATCTGAAGCGGACGGCTGGTTCGTGCCTGCTGAACACGGCATCGGCGTCGGCGATCTATGGGTCGGCGGGGCTGGCGGTCTATTCGGCGACCAAGTTCGCGGTTCGCGGCCTCACCGAGGCGCTCGACGGCGAATGGCACGCCGACGGCATCCGCGTCCGCGCGATCGTGCCGAGCTTCATCGACACGCCGCTGTTGGACGCGGTCGCACAGGGATCGAACCGGTCGATTCGCGAAACCGTGACCGCGGCGGGCATGGAACTGACCGCGGTCGAGGCCGTCGGCGACGCGGCCTGGAACGCCGTGCACGGTGACACGGTGCTGCTTCCCGTCGGTGCCACCGCGCGGCGCATGACCTTTGCCGCGCGCTGGATGCCGGGGCGCTTGCGCCGACAAATGCGCGGCGGCCGCTAGGGCTCGAGGACCGCGTCGATCGCTTCGGCCAGTTCGATATCGCGGTGGCTGAGCCCGCCCGCGTCATGCGTGGTCAGCAGGATCGTGACTCGGTTCCAGATGTTGGTCCATTCCGGGTGGTGATCGGCGCGTTCGGCGAGCAAGGCGACGCGCGCCATGAACCCGAAGGCGGCGGGGAAATCGTCGAACACGGCCGTCCGCGTGATCGCGTCGCGCCCTTCGTCATAATCCCAATCGGGTAGCCCATCGAGCGCCTCGGCGCGTTCGGTCTCGTTCAGCGGTTCGATCGCGTCCACGTCCTTGCTCCTCGCCTTGCGCGCAGCCTATGGCGAGGAGGATGGACGGGCAAGCTCGCCGGGCGCCGGACGCCCAATGGATCGAACGCGTCGCGCGCGCGACGATCGCGCAACTGCCCGCGCCCTTTCGCGCGCATCTGGACGATGTCGTGCTGGTGGTGGAGGAATGGGCCGATGACGAGACGCTGGCCGCGCTCGGCATCGACCATCCGCTCGACCTGACCGGGCTGTACCACGGCCTCCCGGTGGGGGAAAAGGCGCTGGCGAGCGGGGCGATGCCCGATCGCATCCATCTGTATCGGCGCGCGATCCTCGACGAATGGGTGGAGACCGGCGTCGATCTGGAGGCGCTGGTCGCGCACGTCACCATCCATGAGATCGGGCATCATTTCGGCCTGTCCGACGGTGACATGCACGCGCTGGAGGACCAGGTCGCCGACGGTCCCGGCGGGGAGGATCGGCCCTGACGCCGTTGCTGAAGCTGCGCGGCGTGGCGTGCGTGCGCGGGGGGCGGGCGCTGTTCGACGGCCTCGACCTGACGCTCGCGCCGGGCGGTGCGGCGTTGGTGACGGGTGCGAACGGTGCGGGGAAATCCAGCCTGTTGCGGCTGGCTGCGGGGCTGCTCGATCCTGCGGCAGGCGAGGTGGAAGCGGTACCTTGCGCGCTGGTCGACGGACGCGCGGCGCTCGATCCGGAACTGCCGCTGGCCCGCGCGCTCGCCTTCTGGGCGCGGATCGACGGGGTGGGCGCGGAGGCTGTGACGGCGGCGCTCGAACGCTTCGCGCTGACGCCGCTTGCCGACGTGCCGGTGCGGCTGTTGTCGACGGGGCAGCGCCAGCGCGCGGGCCTGGCGCGGGTCGCGGCGGGCGGCCGGGCCCTGTGGCTGCTCGATGAGCCCGCCAATGGCCTCGACGCGGCCTCGTGCGAGGTGCTGGACGCGTGCATCGCAGCGCACCGGGCGGGCGGCGGCGCGGTGATGGTGGCGACGCACATTCCCGTGGCGGTCCCGGGCGCGGTCGAGGTCGTCCTGTGATCGCGCTGGTCG
>DASVUT010000462.1:0-2459 GCA_036386955.1 Sphingomonas sp.
CGACCTCGCGCGCGACGCCCAGCCATTCGCCCGTTTGGTCGTCGAACAGCTTGACCGGATCGCCCACCCCCGTTCGCATGACCGTGACGAGATAATGCGCCGCCGGACCGTCGATCGTCACCGGGCCGGGCGCGAGCTGGCGGTCCACGAACAGACGCGGCGTCGATTGCGGCGGCCAGGCGGGGGTCGCGGCCATCACGGCCGCCGCCGCAAGCGCTGGATGATGAACCACAAGGCCGCGACCACGAACACGACGCCCAGCACCGCGCCGACGATGCTGCCCGCGACCTTCAAGATGGCCCAGAACAGCGCCTCGATGAACCGACCGATCGCGACCGACAGACCTACCATGCGCGTCGCGATAGCCCGGCGGTGCTTGCGCGCCAAACACTTGCTTCGTACCCGCGATCGATGTCCGCCCCCATCGTCCCCGACAGCGAGCATCGCGGCCTGGCCCAGCGACTGCCACAGCCGATCCGCGCGCTGGCTCTGCTCGCACGGTTCGACCGGCCGATCGGCTGGTGGCTGTTGTTCTGGCCGGGGGCTTGGGCCGTCGCGCTGGCGGGGGGTGCGGTGGCGCGGTGGCCGCTGTTCGCGTGGCTGCTGATCGGCAGCATCGCGATGCGCGGCGCGGGGTGCGTGTATAACGACATCGTCGACCGCGATCTGGACGCGCAGGTCGCCCGCACGCGGACCCGCCCGATCCCCAGCGGACAGATCACGCTGCGCGGTGCCTGGGTGTGGCTCGTGGTTCTGTGCCTGATCGGGCTGATCGTGCTGGTCCAGCTTCGCCCGCTCGCCGCCGGCGTGGCGGTGGCCAGCCTCGTGCCGGTTGCGGCTTATCCGTTCATGAAACGGATCACCTGGTGGCCGCAGCTCTGGCTGGGGTTGGTATTCTCCTGGGCGGTTCTGGTCGGGTGGGCCGAGGTAACGGGCGCGCTGTCCGCGCCGATGTGGCTGCTCTACGCCGGATCGATCGCCTGGGTGGTCGGGTATGACACCATCTATGCGCTTCAGGACCGGGAGGACGATGCGCTGATCGGCGTGCGGTCGTCGGCGTTGCGGATGGGCGCACATGTCAGGGGTGGGGTCGCGCTCTGCTATGCCGCCGCGTTGGTCCTGTGGGGGGCGGCCTTGTGGGCCGTGCGCCCGGACCCGCTGGCGCTCGCGGCGCTGGCGCCGGCGGCGGTGCATCTGGGCTGGCAGGTGACGACGCTGGACGCGGACGACGGGGCAGGGGCCCTGGCGCGCTTCCGGTCGAACCGGTTTGCCGGGCTGCTCGTGGCGCTCGCCTGTGCGGTGGTGGGGACGGCGGGGTAGCAACCCGCACCGTCGCGTCCTAAGTCCACGTCCATGCTGACCCCAGACCAGGCGCGCGATACGGCGCGCGAGATCGTCGAGCGCGCCCAGCGTGCCGGTGCCGATGCCGCCGATGCCGTGTTCGCGGCCGATGCCGCGCTCGACGTGTCCGTCCGGCTCGGCGCGCTGGAGGATGTCGGCCGCGCCGAAGCATCGGAAATGGGCCTGCGCGTCTTCGTCGGCCGCCGATCGGCGAGCGTGTCGACCTCCGCGCTCGCGCCCGCCGAACTCGACACGCTGGTCGATCGCGCCGTCGCCATGGCGCGCGAGGCACCCGAGGATCAATGGGCGGGGCTCGCGCCCGCGGAGCGCCTGATGCGCGGCGACGCACCCTTGCTCGACCTGGACGATCGCGGCACCGGGTCGCCCGACGAACTGCGGGACCTGGCGCTCGCCGCCGAGGATGCGGCGCGGTCGGTGCCCGGAGTGACCAATTCCGAAGGCGGGAGCGCCAGCGCATCGCGGTCGGTTTGGGCACTGGCGACGAGCCACGGCTTCGCATCGGCCTATGCCACCACCAGCTACGGCCTGTCGGCGAGCGTGCTGGCGGGCGAAGGCGGCGCGATGCAGCGCGATTACGCGCATCATTCGGCCCGCCACCGCACGCGGCTGGAAAGTGCCGAGGCGATCGGCCGGCGTGCTGGCGAACGCGCGGTCGCGCGGGTCGATCCGGGCATGCTGGCGAGCGGACCCATGCCGGTGGTGTTCGATCCGCGGGTCGGCGGGTCGTTGCTCGGGCATCTTGTCGGCGCGATCGGGGGTCAGGCGATCGCGCGCAAGACCAGCTTCCTGCTCGATGCGCTCGGCACCGCGATCATGCCGCCGACGATCCGGATCGAGGACGATCCGCACCGGCCGCATGGCCTGCGGTCGCGCCCGTTCGATGGCGAAGGGCTGCCGGTGTCGCCCCGCGCCATCGTCGAGGACGGCGTGCTGGAGACATGGCTGCTCGATTCGGCCTCGGCGCGGCAATTGGGGCTGGAGCCGACCGGCCATGCCGCGCGCGGCATCGGCGGTGCGCCGGGCGTGTCGGCCAGCAACCTTTACATGGCCGCGGGGCGGATGCCGGTGGCGACGCTGATCGAGGACATCGTCGACGG
>DASVUT010000463.1:0-2425 GCA_036386955.1 Sphingomonas sp.
ACGCCTTCGCGGTCGAACCCGTCGGTCAGCGCCCGGGCAAGATCGGCGAGCAGCGCGGCATCGCGCGCCCGCGCGCGCTCCGCCGCCTCCGTCGCCTCGGCATGGCCCTGCGCGAAGCCGTCCGCATGCGCGGCGGCCACAGGATCGATCGCGGGTTCGGGGTCGAGCGGGTCCCAGCCCGCCGTCGGCTTGTGCCCTGGCGATGCGGGGCTGAAATGCTTCGGTCCGGTCGGGCTCGGACGGCGCACCACGTCGACCGCCGCAAAGCCCTCGGGCGGCGCGAAGGCCGTGGCGATCAGCGGCGCGGCGACGGCATGGCGTGGCGCGAAGCCGGCGACAAAACCAGTCGGCGATGCTTCAAACATAATCGTCCTCGCTCGCACCCATCTGGATCGTCCCGTCCTTGGCGAGCTGGCGCGCGATCGCGATCATTGCTTTCTGCGCGTCGAGCACTTCGGCCAGCTTCATCGGTCCGCGCGCTTCCATTTCGTCGCGGATGCCGTCGGCGGCGCGCGCCGACATGCACCCCAGGAACCGGTTGCGCACCGCTTCGTCCACGCCCTTGAGCGCGCGGGTCAGGATATCGCCATCGACGTTGCGGATCATCGTGCCCAGATTCTTGTCGTCCATGTCGAGGAGGTTGTCGAAGACGAACATCGCTTCCTCGATCGCGCGCGCGACCTCCTTGTCGATCTTGAACAGCTTGGGCATGACCCGCTGTTCGGTGGCCTTGCGCGCCCCCGACAGGATCTTGGCCGCCTCGCGCGTGCCGCCCAGCGTCAGCCCCGGTGTCTGCGGGCGGGCGCCATGGCCGGCGAGCACGCTGCGCAACGTTTCGATCGCCTCGGGCGTCACGGGCCCCAGCTTGGCGATACGGTGGAGCAGGTCGGGCTGGATCGCGTCGGGCAGCAGTTCGAGCACCTGGCCCGCGACCTGCGGGTCCAGGTTGGCGATCAGCACGGCGGCGATCTGCGGATGCTCGCGCTCGATGATCTGCGCCAGGTCCGACGGTTCGAGCCAGGCTAGCATTTCGAGCTGCCCGGCGGTGTCCTGCGGCGTGATCCGTGCCAGCACGCTGTCGGCCTTGGCCGAACCCAGGGCGCGCGTCATCACCGCCTCCACCTGTGGACGCGGGTCGAACGTAATGCCGGTACGGTCGCGCGCGCGGCCGACGAAATCGTCCAGCACGTCGTCGACCTCCTGTTCGCTCACATCGGCGACCGCGAACATGGCGGTGCCGAGCGCGCGGACCTCGTCGGGCTCCAGCTTCTGGAGGATGGCCGCGGCCTCCTCTTCGCCGACTAGCATCATCAGCACGGCGGCGCGCTCGACGCCGGTATAGCTGCGGACAGCCTGCGTCACTTGCCGTCGGCCTTGATCATGTCACGCACCGCCAGCGCGGCGCGGGCGGGATTGTCGCGGGTGAAGCCGCGCACCGCGCCGATCCGCTCGTCGAAACCACGCACCTGGTCGATCTGGTCCAGGCTGACCGCCGCGGCGACGCTCGGCTGGCCCGGCAGTCCTGCGATGGCCTGACCCGCGGGCGGCGCGGTCGCATCGTCGCGCTTCTTCATCAACGCCTTGGCCAGTGGCCGGACGCCCAGGAACAGCACCAGCAGCGCGATCAGGATCGCCGTGGCGTTGCGCGCCAGCACCGGCAGCCACGCATTGTCATACCATGCCGGCGCGTCGGTGGCGGTCGCATCCGCGCCTGCGAACTGGCGGCTGATCACGGTCACCTGGTCGGCGCGCGCGGGGTCGAAACCGACCGCGCTCTTCACCAGCTGCGTGATCTGGTTGATCTCCATGGCCGTCCGACGCCCCTTGGCCGGATCGCGCAGCAGCACCGCGACCGAGATGCGCTTCACCGATCCCGGTGCCGCGCGCGTGACGGAGACTTCGCGGCCCAGGTCATAAGCGCGGTTATACTGGTCCGATTGCTTCATCGGGTCCGGGGCGGGGCCGCCGGCGACCGGCTGCGGCATGCCCGATGCGCCGACCGCTGGGGTTGGTACCTGCAAGGTGCTGGCGGGCGGCGGGGTGTTCGACAGCGCGCCCGGAATGCCGCCCGGCGCCGTGCCGTCACCTTGCTGATTGCCGGTCCAATTGCCCGATTCGGCGCGCAGCGCGCCCTGCTTCTCGTAACTTTCGCGCGTGGCGCTGGTCTCGTCCAGATTGACGTCGGCCTGCACCTCGGTGGTGAAATTGCCGCTGCCGACCAGGGGGGTCAGCAGGGTGACGAGCTGTTGGCGGTACTTGTCCTCCAGCCGCGCCTGAAACTCGATCCGCGCGTCGCCGGCCGGGTCGGCGGCGCCGCCGTGCTTGGTCAGCAGCGCGCCGAGCTGGTCGACGAGCGTCACGTCGTCGGGCTTCATGCCGGGGACAGACGATGCGACCAGATTGACGATCGAGGCGACCTGCGCGT
>DASVUT010000464.1:0-3900 GCA_036386955.1 Sphingomonas sp.
CATGTAGCGGCGGTGGAATGCGCGGTCGTCCGCCAGCGCGTCGGCGTATTGCGCCTGGCGCTGGAGCGTGATCGCGTCCTGCTCCTCGCGCGTCACCTGATACTTGGCCGCGACATTCTCCGCCGTCTCGATCATCGCCACGCCCGCGAAGGGATCGCGCGCGAAATTGTCGAGCACCCAGTTCTCCTGCTCGGCCGCGCCGCCGGGTGCGTGGGGTGCGGGGTAGCTCAGCTGCGGCCCGTTCGACACGCGGTCCGCGGTGATCGCCAGCACCGCCTCGGCCCGGCCGTCGACGACCTCGCCGGCGGCATGCGCGATGCAGCGTGCGGAGGTTGCGCAGGCCTGCATGATCGTCGGCCCGGCGAGGTGCGGCAGCCCGGCGAGGCCGGCGACATAGGGCAGTCCGTAGAAGCTACCGCGCTGGGGCACAGTGAATCCCAGCACGCCGGCGTCGAGGTCGCTCCCCGCCACCTTGCGCTTCGCCAGCGCGCGCTCGGCGGTCCAGGCCGCGAACTTCAGGCTGTGGAGATTGGCGAAAGCGCCCTGCCAGCGCGCGAACGGCGTCGACCAGTACGCGCCATAGGGGATCCAGGCGATCGGATCGGCCATCCCGGTCAGAGCGGCGCGAGCATGGCGTTGAACGAGCCTTCGGCGTTGATCAGGTCGACGCGCTTTTCGGCCACGGTGAAGCGGCCCGCGCCGTGATCGCGCAGCCGGTGCGTCACGCGCCCGCCGAACATCCTGAGGTCGTTCTCGAACCCGTCGCGGTTGCGATATTCGAGCATCAGCTGGCTCGACGAGACGACCAGTTCGCGGCCATCGTCGCGGTCGATCCGGATACCGGAGACGACATGC
Organism: Sphingomonas sp.; assembly: GCA_036386955.1. Lineage (GTDB taxonomy): Bacteria > Pseudomonadota > Alphaproteobacteria > Sphingomonadales > Sphingomonadaceae > Sphingomonas. The sequence continues at coordinate 856 of DASVUT010000464.1, forward strand.
GCGGTGCGCGGCGCGGGCTCCGCCCCGAACGCGCGGGGGTGGAGCAGGCGGTGGGTGCGCGCCATCAGCAGCTGCTTGTCGTCGTGGAAGTGCGACACGCCGTCGGTCGGATCGCGCTGCTCGGCGCTGACCGGCACCCAATAGCGGCAATCCTCCTCGTACAACGCAAGCCACGCGTCGAAGTCGCGATCGTCGAGCAACCGCGCCTCGTCCTCGACAAAGGCGCGGATGGCCTCGAACCGCACGCGATCCTGTGTCGCGGGGCGCAGCAATTCGACGGTCGCCATCACGGGCGCTCCATATAGTCGGCCCAGGCGCGGAACTGGTTGCGGATATAGCCTTCGGAGGTGGACGGCTGCCGGACGAAGGCGTTGGTGCGTTCACGGTCCTCGCGCAGCCCGCGGCTCATCGGGATCCAATCCCTGTCGCCCGATCCGTTGCCCATGATCATCCGCTCGTACAACTCGAGGTCGTCGGAGATCACCGGCGACGCGCCCGAATTTGCGCCGTTGCAATATTCGATCGCGTTGATCCGCGTCTCCTCCGGCGCGCCAGGGAAGGAAAAGGTATAGCCGATCACCTCGGTCAGGTCGGGCCGCACCGGGCGGACGATGCGCACCGTCTGGTAGCGGGCATGCCAGGTCGAGCTGGGGTAGAGCAGCATCAGGTGGCGATCGGTGCCCAGCACCTTCGCCGCCTTCTCCTCGCCGTGCAGCGCGACGAGCGCCGCGTGGTAGCTGTTCTGCGTATCGGGCGTGTAGTTCGCGCCCATATGCCCGCCAATATAGCTGTGCCCGCCGGGCGCGGTAACCATGTCGAGCTGCTGGAAGAAGCTGATCGGCTTGCCGTTCGCCATCATCATGCCAAGCGTGGGTTTCAGGTTCTGCGCGCCGCCGATTTCCTGGGCGACATGCTTGGCCGACACGACAGAGGCCGCGTGGGCGAAGCCGGGGTGGATGGTGTCGTTCAGGTTCTCGAACGTCATCTTCCAATTGCCGCGGTAATGATGCCGCAGCACGTAGCGGCTGCACACCACCTCGCCGGTTGGGCTGCGATCGACAAGGTCGTCGATCGTCGTCGCCATATGGCCCAGGAACTCGGTCAGCGGCGGCGCGGCCGGATCGAGACAGCCGAAGATGAAGCCGCGGTAGCTGTCGGCCTGCGCCACCCGCGTCACCGCCCAGTCGGCGGGATCGAGCACCTCGTCATAGTTCGACCGGTGGCTGATCGACTTCAGCGTCCCATCGGGAGCGAACACCCAGCCGTGATAGGGGCACATGTGCCCACCCGGCGCCTGCCCCCGTTCGAACGCGCACAGCGTCGCGCCGCGGTGCGTGCAGCGGTTGAAGATCGCCTTGGCCGTACCGTCCTTGTCGCGCGTGACAATCACCGCCTGCGTGCCGATGTGGCGGACGACATAATCGCCCGGTTCACGAATCTCGCTGTCATGCGCCAGATAGGTCCAGGCGCGGCCGAAGATCCGCTGCATCTCCAGTCGAAAGATGGCGGGGTCGGAATACACGGAGCGGTGGACCTCCGTGTCGCGGACCAGGTCGGTGGGCGCGAACCCCCCGATCGCCTCCTGGAGCATCGTCGCCATCCGCACTCTCCTTGACCGTCTGCGGGCCCAGCTACGCACAGGATCGGCCGCGTCACACCCGCGCTGCGGGGCCGCGCCCATGAAAGAAAGTTATGCCACCCCGCCCCCGCCGCGAGTCGACGCGGGCCACGGCTCCGCTACGCTGTGCCGACAAGGAGAGACGCATGCCGGCAGACCTGAGCGGCCTAGAGCCGTTGCCCGAAGACGTGTTCGTGATCGACGCGGTGGTGCATCCGCTCAATCTAGACCCGGGCAATGTCGCGTCGAAATACGGGCAGCAGCTCTGGAACATGAGCTACGGCCTGCACCAGTTCCTCTCGCCGCCCGACCGTATCGCGCCACAGCACGTCTATATGGCCGACATGCGCCCCGACGATCTCGCGCGCACGATGTTCGAGGAGTCGCGGACCGACCTGGTCGTCACGCACACGCTGCGCCTCGACAGTTGGTTCCGCGACGGCTTCGTCCCCGAGGCGAAGACCGTGGAGATGGTCCGCAACGATCCCGCGCGCGTACTCGGTTACGTCGGACTCGATCCCACCGGCGAAAAGCAGGCGGTGCTCGACGACCTGGAGGCGCAGGTCGAACGACTGCCGGGCGCGATCGGGGTGAAGCTCTACCCCCACCAGATGGATCCCTACCGCCGCTGGCACGCGGACGACGCGGTCGTAACCGCGGTGATCGAGCGCGCCCGGGCGCTGGGGCTGAAGACCATCGCGATCCACAAGGCGCTGCCCAACGGATCGGTCCCACTCGATCCCTATCGCATCGGCACCGACCTGGAGGTCGCCGCCGACGCTTTCCCCGACATGGCGTTCGAGATCATCCATTCGGGCATGGCCTTTGTGGAAGAGACGGCGATGGCGGTCGGGCGCTTCCCCAACGTCTATGCCAACCTCGAGACGACCACTGCGCTGCTCTACCAGGCGCCGCAGCGTTTCGCCGCCGCGCTGGCGCTGCTGCTGCAATGGGGCGGACCGGAGAAGATCGTTTGGGGCACCGGATGCACGGTGGTCCACCCGCAGCACCTGATCGAGCTGTTCTGGAATTGCCAGCTCGACGCACGCACGCAGGACACGCACGGCATCCCCCCACTGGGTGATGCGGTGAAGCGGATGATCCTGGGTGGCAATTACGCGCGGCTCGCCGGCCTCGACATCGCCGCGATCAGGACCGCGCAGGCGAACGACCGCTTTTCCCACGCGCGCGCCGAGGGGCTGAAGGCGCCGTGGAGCTGCTGGGCAGGTCACGCATGAGCTTCGACGAGCAGGTCCGCGGTGTTCTGTCGCGCATCCACGACCCGTGCAGCATCGCGGCGGGGCGGCCGACGTCGGTCCTCGATCTGGGCCTGGTGCTCGGCTGGTCGCTGGAGAGCGGCGTGCTAACCGTCCGCTTCTGCGTGACGTTTCCCGGTTGCACGATGGCGCCGCATTTCACGCAGGCCG
>DASVUT010000465.1:0-3929 GCA_036386955.1 Sphingomonas sp.
CGCGCGCGCCGCTGGCGCGGATCGCGCTGGCCAATCTGCACCGGCCGGGGGCGCAGACGGGGCGGTTGATCGTCGCGCTGGGGCTCGGGTTTTCGCTGTTCGTCGCGCTGGCGGTGATCGACACCAGCCTGGGGCGGCAGATCGCGACGGCGGCCCCGGCGAAGGCTCCGCGCTTCTTCGCCATCGACTTGCCGCCCGAGGACGAGCGCGCGTTCGCCGCCGCGATCCGGGGCGCGTCCCCGGGCGCGCGGATCGACACGGCACCGTCGCTGCGCGGTTCGGTCGTCTCGTTTAACGGGGTGCCGGTCGCGTCGATGCAGCCGCCGCCGACAAGCTGGGTTCTGCGCAGCGAACGGACGCTGACCTGGTCGGCGACGGTGCCGCCCAACAACCGCGTGGTGGCGGGCGCGTGGTGGCCGCGCGACTATCGCGGCCCCCCGCTCGTGTCGATCGGCGACGACATGGCGCAGGCGCTGAAGCTGGGCGTGGGCGATCGGATCACGCTGTCGGTGCTGGGAGTCGAGGTGCCGGCGCGGATCGCGGCGGTGCGGCAGTTCGACTGGACCGCGCTCGGGCTGAACTTCGCGGTGGTGTTCTCGCCCGGCTATATCGAGGAGGCACCGCACGCGCTGCTGGCCAGCGTCTACAGCGCACCCGACAAGGACGGGCAGGTCGCACGGCGCGTCGCGGCGGCGTTGCCGTCGGTGACCATGGTGCGGGTCGGCGACATCATCGGGCAGGTCGGCGATGTGCTGGGCCGGATCGTGCTGGCGATCCGGGCGGCGGCGGCGGTGACGGTGGTCGCGGGTATCGTCGTGCTGGTCGGGGCGGTGGCATCGTCGGCGCGCACGCGGCGCTACGATGCGGTGGTGCTCAAGCTGCTGGGGGCCAGGCGGCGGCAGGTGCTGGCGGTGCAGGCGATCGAATATGCGGCACTCGCGCTGCTGCTCGCGGGCGTTGCGATGCTGATCGGGGGGGCGGCGGGGTGGTATGTGGTGACGCAGGTCTTCTCCCTGCCCTTCGCGCCCGATTGGGGGATCGTTGCAGCGACGTTGGCGGTGGCGACGTTCGCGACGTTGGGGATCGGCATCGCAGGTAGCCTGCCGGTGCTGGCGGCGCGGCCGGCGGAGTCGCTGCGCGCGCTTTAGCGGCGGGTCGCGAACCAGATCACATGGCGTGGTCCCTTGCCGTTCTGGCGCGCGCGGACGACAACCTCCTCGACGGTGAAGCCGGCACCGGTGAGCCGACGCGTGAAAACGGCGTCGGGACCGGCGGACCAGATCGCAAGAACGCCTTGCGGGCGGAGCGCCTGGCGTGCGGCGTCGAGGCCGCGCGCCGAATACAGACCATCATTACCTGGGCGGGAAAGGCCATCGGGCCCGTTGTCCACGTCGAGCAGGATCGCGTCGTAAGTGCCCCTGCCCTGCCGGATCAGCTGCGCGACATCATCGAAGTCCGTGGCGACCCTTGGGTCGTCGAGTGCCCCGTTGGTAAGCGATTCCATGGGCCCGCGTGCCCATTCGACGATCTCGGGTACGATCTCGGCGACGCTCAGCCGCGCGTCAGGTCCGAGTACGGCCAGAGCCGCGCGCAGGGTGAAGCCCATGCCGTATCCACCGATGAGCAGATGGGGCGCCCGGGTGTGACCAAGACGTGCGCAAGTCAGCGTCGCCAGCGCCTCTTCGGACCCGCTCATCCGGCTGTTCATCAGCTCGTTGCGCTGGAGCACGATCATGAAATCGTCGCCGCGCCGGAACAGCCGCAGCTCCTCGCCGCCGGGTACCTGCGCGGTGCCGAGCAGTTCGCGCGGGGTCATGCGCGCTTCAGCCGGTTGAGCGCCTCGTCGAGCGCGGACAGAAAGCGCGAGCGGTCGGTCTTGCTGAACGGTGCGGGGCCGCCGAGTTGATCGCCCCCTGCCCGCAAATCCGCCATGATTGCGCGTGTGGCAATGGCGCTCCCGATTGAGGCGGTGGTGAACGGCTTGCCGGTCGGCGACAGGACGGTCGCGCCAAGTTTCAGACAGCGGTCGGCGAGAAGGATGTCAGCGGTGATGACGATGCTGCGAGCCCCAGAATGTTCGACGATCCAATCGTCGGCGGCGTCGAATGAGGCGTCGACCACGACGCGGCGGACGAGCGGATGTACGGGTACGCGCATGGCCATGTTGCTGACCACGACCACTGCGGCACCGTGGCGATAGGCGACTCGGTACACCTCGTCCTTGACCGGACAAGCGTCGGCATCGACCAGGATGGCGGGCGGTTCCATGGCGCTGCCTTAGCGGCCCATCACGCAAGTAGGAAAGTGGCGGAGAGGGTGGGATTCGAACCCACGGTACCCGCGAGGGCACGCCGCATTTCGAGTGCGGTACAATCGACCACTCTGCCACCTCTCCGCAGAAGAACGAGCCGCCGTGAGGGCGGGATCGGCCGGTCGAGGGCGGGCCTCTAACGCAATCATATGGAGGGCACAAGCGGCGCGCTTGTGCGGCGCGACAAAGGGCTTAGATTGGTTCCATGTCCAATTCCGTTTCCAGCACCCCCGTCGACCTTGCCCCCATCGCCCCGCCGATCGCCCATGCGAGCTTTTCGATCGGCGATGTCGTGCGCCACCGGATGCTCGATTTCCGCGGCGTCATCTTCGATGTGGACCCGGTCTTCGCCAATACCGAGGAATGGTATCAGGCGATCCCGGAGGGCATTCGCCCGCGCAAGGATCAGCCATTCTACCACCTGCTCGCCGAGAATGCCGAGTCGACCTATGTCGCCTATGTCAGCCAGCAGAACCTGCTCGCCGACACCAGCGACGAGCCGATCGAGCACCCCGCGATCGACGGGCTGTTCACCGGCTTTGCCGACGGGCGGTACAATCTGCGCCGTGAGCATCGGCACTGAGTTCCCACTTCGTTCGCCCTGAGCTTGTCGAAGGGTCGCTCTTCTTGATTGCCGGCAAGGAGAGCGATGCTTCGACAAGCTCAGCACGAACGGGAGGGCGCTAAACCGTAAAGCTCTCGCCGCAGCCGCAGGCGCCCTTGGCATTGGGGTTGTTGAAGACGAAGCCGGCAGCGAAATCATCTTCCACCCAGTCCATCGTCGATCCGACGAGGTAGAGGATCGAGCCGCCATCGACGAACAAGGTGCCGCCGGGCGTGTCGATGCGTTCGTCGAAGGGCTTGGCGTCCGCCACGTAATCGACTGAATAAGCGAGCCCCGAACAGCCGCGCCGCGGCGTCGACAACTTGACCCCGACGGCGTCGGCGGGCGCACGCGCCATCAGGTCGGCGATGCGCGCGTGCGCGGACGCGGTGAGGTTGAGCGCGGCGGGGCGCGGGCGCAGAGTCGTCGCCATCAAAGCATTCCCAGTTCGAGCTTGGCGTCGTCGGACATCTTCTGCGGGTCCCAAGGTGGATCCCAGACGAGCGCGACTTCGGCGGTGGCGATGCCGGGGACAGCGGCGACGCGCATCTCGACCTCCAGCGGCATCGATTCGGCGACAGGGCAATTGGGCGTGGTCAGCGTCATCGAGACCATGGCATGCCCCCCCTCGTCCACCTCGACGCCGTAGATCAGGCCGAGGTCGTAGATGTTGACGGGGATCTCGGGGTCGTAAATTTCCTTCAGCGCGTCCACGACCGACTCGTACAGCGCGGTGCCGGGCTCGCCGGGAACATCCTCGCGCGGCTTTTGCGCCAGGAAGCCCGACAGATAGTCGCGCGTGCGGGGGGCATCCGCGACCCGCGCCTTGGGCGGTGGGGCGACGCCGCCCACTTCCTCGACCTCGTAGCTCATCCGAATATCCTCGTTACCCGCTCGACACCCTTGATCAGCGCATCGACATCCTGCGGCCCGTTATAGACCCCAAAGCTTGCCCGCGCGGTTGCCTCGACACCGAGCGCGTCCATCAACGGCTGAGCGCAGTGATGGCCGGCG
>DASVUT010000466.1:0-3183 GCA_036386955.1 Sphingomonas sp.
CCGCCAGCGCCTTGTCGTCTTCGACCAGGAGGATGCGGCCCTTAGGCATCGGGTCCCGAGCGCAGCGAATCCTCGCCGCGGGGCCGTTCGCCGATGTGGCTGCCGGTGGCCGCGAAATAGACCATCTCGGCGATGTTGGTCGCATGGTCCCCGATCCGCTCGAGGTTCTTGGCGACGAACAGGAGGTGCGCGCTTTCCGTGATGTTGGTCGGGCTCTCCATCATGAAGGTGAGCAAAGCGCGGAAGATCGAATTGTAGAAATCGTCCAGCGCCTTGTCGCGCACGCACACTTCATGCGCCTTCTCCGCGTCGCGCGCGATGAAGGCGTCGAGCGCGTTGTGGACCATCTCGGCCGCGATCCGCGCCATTTCGGGGAGCAGGGAGATGGGCTCGATCCGCCCCGCTTCGGCAAGCAGGTGGACACGCTTGGCGTTGTTCTTGGCATAATCGCCGATCCGCTCGACGAGCCCCGAAATCTTGAGCGCGGCGACGGCGTCGCGCAGGTCGTCCGCCATCGGCGCCCGCAGCGCGATCAGCCGAACCACCGCCGCTTCCGCCTGCGCTTCCAGGAGGTCGAGCCTCGAATCGGCCTCGACCACCGCGCGCGCGCCGTCGAAGTCGCGCTGCATCAGGCAGCGCATCGACTCGCGGATCGCCTCCTCCGCCAGGCCGCCCATCTCGCTGATCAGGGCGCGCAGCTCGTCCATGTCCTCGTCGAACGCTTTCAGCGTATGCCCGCCGGTGCTGTCCATCTCGTGTTCTCCTCAGCCGTAGCGGCCGGTGATGTAATCCTTGGTGCGCGGCACCTTCGGGTTGGTGAAGATGTCGGACGTGTCGCCATATTCGACCAGTTCGCCGAGGTGGAAAAAGGCCGTCTTCTGCGACACGCGCGCCGCCTGCTGCATGTTGTGCGTGACGATCACGATCGCATAACGCCCGCGAAGCTCGTGGATCAGCTCCTCGATCTTCGCCGTCGCGATCGGGTCCAGCGCCGAGGCGGGCTCGTCCATCAGAATGACTTCGGGATCGACAGCGATCGCCCGCGCGATGCACAGGCGCTGCTGCTGCCCGCCCGAAAGCGCGGTGCCGCTCTCCTTCAGCCGGTCCTTGACCTCGTCCCAGAGCCCCGCGCGCCGCAGCGACTTCTCGACGATGGCGTCGAGGTCCGCCTTGCCCGCCGCCAGCCCGTGGATGCGCGGCCCGTAGGCGACGTTCTCGTAGATCGACTTCGGGAACGGGTTCGGCTTCTGGAACACCATGCCGACGCGGGCGCGAAGCTGCACCACGTCCATGCCGCTCGCATAGATGTCCTCGCCGTCGAGCGCGATCGTGCCTTCGACGCGGGCGCCGCCGATCGTGTCGTTCATCCGGTTGAACGAGCGCAGGAACGTCGATTTGCCGCAACCCGACGGCCCGATGAACGCGGTGACGTTCTCGGTCGACACGTCGATCGACACGTCCTTCACCGCCTGCTTCGCGCCGTACCAGACGCTGACGCCGCGCGCGGTCATCTTGGGATCGGTCGGAGCGTTCATCACCAGCGTCTTTCGAACTTGTTGCGGAGGTAGATAGCGAGGCCGTTCATCGCGAGGAGGAAGGCGAGGAGCACGATGATCGCCGCCGACGTCTTCTCGACGAATCCGCGGCTGACCTCGTCCGACCAGAGGAAGATCTGCACCGGAAGCACCGTCGCCGGATCGGTGATCCCGCCGGGCGGGCTGGCGATAAAGGCGCGCATGCCGATCATCAGCAAAGGGGCCGTCTCGCCCAATGCCCGCGCCATACCGATGATCGTGCCCGTAAGGATGCCCGGAAGCGCCAGCGGCAGCACATGGTGGAACACCACTTGCACGCGCGACGCCCCGACGCCGAGCGCCGCGTCGCGGATCGACGGCGGCACGGCTTTCACCGCATTGCGCCCCGCGATCACGATCACCGGCATGGTCATCAGCGCCAGCGTGATCCCGCCGACCAAAGGCGCCGAGCGAGGAAGGTGCATGAAGTTCAGGAACACGGCGAGCCCAAGCAGCCCGAAGATGATCGAGGGCACCGCCGCGAGGTTGTTGATCGACACCTCGATCACGTCCGTCCACCGGTTCCGAGGCGCATATTCCTCGAGATAGACGGCGGTCAGCACGCCCACGGGAAAGGCGATGGCGAGCGTCACGCCGACGGTGAGCAGCGATCCCTTGAACGCCCCCCAGATGCCCGCCAGCTCCGGATCGGTTGCGTCGGAGCCGGTGAGGAACGTGCCCGTCAGCCCCGGAATCCCCTTGATCCCGATGGTCACCAGCAAAAACGCCAGGAACCCGGCCGAAAGCAGGACCGCGAACAGCCCCATCAACCGGAACCGCCGCTCCGCAGCATAGCGCCTGCGGATGCGCCGCTGCATCGCCGCCCCCGCCCAGTCCGTAGGTGCGCGCGCGACCGCCCCCCCACCGTTCGGGCTGAGCCTGTCGAAGCCCTTTCCTTCTTCCTGCACGGAAGCCCGCCCGTCAGTCATAAGCTTCCCGATATTTCTTCACCACGCGCAGCGCGATGATGTTGAGCGCCAGCGTGACGAGGAACAGCACCAGTCCCAGCGCGAACGCCGCAAGCGTCTTGGGGCTGTCGAACTCCTGGTCCCCGGTCAGCAGCATGACGATCTGGGTGGTGACGGTGGTGACGCTTTCGAACGGATTGGCCGTCAAATTCGCCGCGAGACCCGCGGCCATGACCACGATCATGGTCTCGCCGATCGCCCGGCTCACCGCCAGCAGCACGCCGCCCACCACGCCCGGAAGCGCGGCCGGAACCAGCACCTTTCTGATCGTCTCGCTGGTCGTCGCCCCCATCGCCAGCGATCCGTCGCGCATCGCCTGCGGCACCGCGGCGATCGAATCGTCGGCCATCGAGGAGACGAAGGGGATGATCATGATCCCCATGACGAGCCCGGCCGCCAGCGCCGATTCCGACGAGGCGGACAGCCCGAGGCTGAGTCCCAGATCGCGCACTGCCGGCGCCACCGTCAAAGCCGCGAAGTATCCGTAGACCACCGTCGGCACCCCCGCGAGGATCTCGAGGGTCGGCTTCATCCACTTGCGCGTTGTCGGACGCGCGTATTGCGTGAGATAGATGGCGGAGAGCAGCCCCAGCGGTATCGCCACGATCATGGCGATGATCGCCCCAATGAAGATCGTTCCC
>DASVUT010000467.1:0-1638 GCA_036386955.1 Sphingomonas sp.
GACGACGCGACCATCGTGATCCGCGGCGACCGGATCGTCGCGGTGGGGCCGCGCGGAGACGTTGCGGTCCCGGCCGGCGCGACGACGGTCGACGTCACCGGCAAGACGATTATCCCCGGCCTGGTCGACGCGCATGCGCACGGGCCCCAGGGCGATGACGAACTGGTGCCGCAGCAGAACTGGTCGGCGATGGCGAACCTGGCGTTCGGCACCACCACCGTGCACGACCCGTCGTCGCGATCGGCCGAAATCTTCCCCGCCGCCGAGATGCAGCGCGCGGGCATGGTGCTGTCGCCACGCATCTTTTCGACCGGCGAGATTGTCTATGGCGCGAAATCGGCCGCCGTGTACGCGCAGATCGATAGCTATGAGGATGCGCTGGCCGTGGTCCGCCGGCTGAAGGCGCAAGGGGCACACAGCGTCAAGAACTACAACCAGCCACGCCGCGACCAGCGCCAGATGGTGGTGGCCGCCGCGCAGGCCGAGAATATGGAGGTCGTGCCCGAGGGCGGCTCCCTGTTCACGCTCGACATGAGCCTGGTGCAGGACGGAAATGCGACGGTGGAGCATAATGTGCCGCTGGAGCATTTCTATGCCGATGTAGTCGGACTCTGGTCGCAGACGACGGTCGGCTACACGCCCACATTGGTGGTGGCCTATGGCGGGCCCGCGGGTGATCCCTATTGGCGCGCGCACACCGATGTGTGGCGCCATCCGCTGCTGACCCGCCACGCCCCGCCGGCGCTGCTCGCGGCGCAGAATGCCCGCCGCGAGATCGCGCCGGAGGAGGATTATGTCGACGGCGCGACCGCGCGCGAGGCCAAGAAGCTGGCCGAAAGGGGCGTGCCCGTCGCCATCGGTGCCCATGGGCAGCAGCCTGGGCTCGGCGCGCATTGGGAAATGTGGAGCTTCGTGCGTGGCGGCTTCACGCCGATCGAGGCGTTGCGCGCGGGCACCATCGCCGCGGCCACGTCGCTCGGCTATGCCAAGGATGTCGGCTCGCTGGAAGTGGGGAAACTCGCCGATCTCGTCGTGCTGAACGCCGATCCCACCGCCGACATCCGCAACAGCGACAAGGTGGCGCAAGTCATGCTCGGCGGTCGCCTGTACGATGCCGCCACGCTTGCCGAAGTGGCGACGGGCACGCGCAAGCGTCAGCCCTATTGGTGGGAAGACGGAAGCGGCGGAGCGGACACCGGAGCCCGGATCAGCGTCGGCCATGGGCATGGCGATATCGACTGACCAGGATAAGCCCGGCGGGTAGGAGATGCCGCGCGGCGATCACGATTGTACGGCCTCCGCACTGTGTCTCTGCTGCCTGGTTTGGATCCAGCTTGGTACGCGTTCGTCAGCCGATCCTAACGGCAGCCGGTCGGTCGACGTAGCGATCCGCCGAGACGCCATCCCCACGCCCGCGTGTTGGTCGGGCCGGATCTGACGAAAGGCGCACGGTGCGAGCGGGACCCGCTGATCAAAGCCGGCAACAACGCGGCTCGAGCTGCGGCGCTCGATTGCGACCGCACGCGAGCGAAGCGGAAGTCTCTCCGCGATGTTCAACCAACCACCGTCGGCGTGGGAGCCGGACCGGCCGCATGATGTAAATTCTCCTTCCCGCGCTGCAGCTCAGCAAGCTCGAAG
>DASVUT010000468.1:0-9584 GCA_036386955.1 Sphingomonas sp.
CCAAGACGCGATGACGGAAGCGAGATCTGGACCTGCGCGATCGCACGGGATCCCGCGCTCGACACCGAAATTCCCGACACGTCGATGCTGGAAGCCATGTCGCGCAGTTTCGACACGCAGCACTTCGAGTGGCAGATGCGGCCGCAGGTCGTTCAGGCGCTCAGGTCGCTGGGGTGGTAGCGATCTTGATGATTTCGAGAAACCGCGACTGAAGCTCCTTCCAGTCGATTCCGAAGTGGGCCCGTCGATGGTCGTTGGGGCAGAGGGCGATGACGTTGCCGGGTTTGTCGGGACCCTGCTCGGACAGGCTGATGACGTGATGGGTCTCCAGGAAGCGTCCTCCGCTTCGCGTTTCGAAGCCTTCGGATTGGCAGAACTCGCATCGTCCTCCGGCGCGGGCCAACACGACGGTCCGGACCTTCTGATCGCGGACGTAATTTCCTGCCATCCGCAGCCGGTAGTCGGGATCATCGTTGCCGACGTCCGGTGCGTCGATGTCGTTGATCGCGGATCGGTCCCGCAGGTCTAGTCCGCCAGCCGGCAGCCAGAAGCTGTGGCGCTTCTTCGCGAGCGTCGTCCCGATCTGAAGGCAGTAGTTCTCCAGCCGCGCCTCCATCCCGGCGTCCTTCACGGCGTCACCGCCTAGGATGCGGGACACGACCTTCCGGGCCGTGCTGCCGTGTCGTTCCTTCGCGGTAGCGCGGTAGGAGGCGACCGAGTTGTCCCGATACCCGATGAACTTGGCGGGAGCGAAGGCGAGACGCTGCCCATAGCGGAACGGCAGGAAGACACGGCCTTGCGCCACCATTCTGCCCGCCTCCTCAGAGTCGATGGCGCCGTCGTGGATCTCGTCGGCGAGCGTGAACGCGTTCGCAAGCAGTTCGCGTTGCACAGCAACGAACTTCGGTGATGCGTCGGCCATCATAATCCCCCGATTTCTAGATCTGACGTGTCTCCTATTCTCCCACGATCGTCGAGGAGACCGAGCCGGAATTCGTTGCCTTGGCGCTGTCCAGTATGCTCCCACCCGCGGCAACACGAACCATAGGGGTGCCTGGATACGGCACGGTTCGACGACCATACGGGCTTGACCTACCACCCGAACCAGCGGAACACTACGGGAACATGGAGTCGTCTAGCCCGTCATGTCTGCACCCGCCCACGCCCTCGAAGAACTGCGGAGCATCGTCTCCGGGGTCGAGTCGCGTGCCGACACCGATGTTTGTCCCTTCGACATTCCAATGATCGACAGGCGCCTGGCTGCGGGTGGTCTGGCGTTCGCCGCGCTCCACGACGCCGCAGCGCGATCGTCGTCACTGGCCGATGTCGCTGCAGCCACGCTGTTCGTCGCCGGCGCGGCATCCCGGCTCGCGTCGGGATGCGGCGTGGTGGCGTGGATCGTGACGCGGTTCGACCTTTACGGACCCGGTCTGGAACAGGCCGGGCTGGCCAGCGAGGACGTGCTGTTCGCCCAGGCGCGGGACGACACGGAGGCGTTGGCGCTGGCCGAGGACGCGCTGGCTGACGGGTCGGCCGGCGCGGTGGTCGCGGAGGTCGGCGTCGTGCCGTCGATTGCGACCCGCAGATTGCAGCTGGCCGCCGAGCGCAGCGGGACGCCCATTCTGCTGCTCCGCCGATGGCGCAAGCGCGACGTGTGTCCGCTCTCCGCACCCTCCGTCGCCGTGACGCGGTGGCGCATCGGAACGGCGCCGTCGATGCCGCTGACGGTGCCGGGGCTCGGGCGCGCCAACTGGTCGGTCGAACTCGTCCGCCAACGCGGCGGCGAGTCCTTCTCCCTCACATTGGAGGCGTGCGATGGCACGGGTCGCCTCGCTCTTCCTGCCGCAGCTGCCGATCGAGCGCCTGCGTCGGATAGAGCGGCCGCAGCGCGCGCCGCCTGAGCGGCCGCCCGTCCTGCTTCCGCCGGTCGACGACGACCCCGGTGCCTGTTCGGTGCCAAGGGGCGGCGGATGGCGTCCCGGTGCGCGGTGGTCGCGGGAGCAACCGACCCGCGACGACATCGAGCGGCGCATCGAGGCCATGCCCGCGCACCAGCGTCCGCCAGTGCGTGAGCTCGGTCGACGTTCGGAGGCTGCCGAGCACCCATTCAGGCGACTGGAAGGCGATGGCGCGGCCGTTGTCGCCCGCGAGGCGGGAACGGGGGGCGTGCGGTCCGGCGCGGCCTGGGAGTTGCCGCCGCTGGTCCTGATCGATCAAGTTGGCCGCCGCCAAGTCGTGGTGGCGGCGTGTCCGGCAGCCTTGGGACTCGGGCTGATCGTGGGCATGCCGGCGACACAGGCGCGGGCGCTCGTCACCGATCTCGATGTCCGTCCCGCCGAGCACGATGCCGATCGCCGCCTTCTCGAGAGGCTGGCGCTGCACGCCGTCGCCAGATGGGCGCCCGTCGCGGCACCGTCCGGGCCGGACGGCCTGTGGATCGACCTGTCGGGTGCCACGCATCTCCACGGCGGCGAGGAGCGCTTCGCCCGTCGCTTGGTGGCGTTCTGCGCGCGATCGGGGCTCACCGCCCGGGTCGCGATCGCCGACACGCCCGGGGCCGCGCATGCGATCTCCCGGTATGGATCGGCCGATGTGGCGCTCGTGCCTGAGGGCCGGTCGCGCGATGCGATCGCACCACTGCCGCTCGCCGCGCTCAGGATCGAACCCGCGACGCTCGGGGTCGCGGCGCGCTTCGGGCTGGACCGGGTCGCCGACATCGTGGCGATGCCACGCGCCCCGCTGGCGAAGCGCCTCGGGATGGACGCGGTGCGTCGACTAGACCAGGCGCTCGGCCACGTCGGGGAACCGATTGTCAGCATTGTGCCGTTCGATGCCCCGGTCGCCGAGTTGCGCCTACTGGAGCCGATCGGTGGTCTCGAGCAGATCGCCGTAATAGCCCGCGATCTCGTCACGCTGCTAATCGAGCGTCTGCGCGAGCGCGGGGTCGGCGTGCGGTCGGCCACGCTCGTCATGCTGCGTGTGGACGGCGAGGAGCAGCGGCTGGTCGTCGGGGCATCCCGACCGACGCGCGATGCTGCGCACCTCGTCCGTCTGCTGTCGCTCAAGCTCGACCGTATTGATCCAGGGCTCGGCATCGAAGCGGGGCGGCTGATCGCCACGTGGGTCGAGCCCATGGGTGCGGTCATCATCGGATCGACGCTGGCGAACGACGGCCCGACCGGTGACGTGGCGACGCTAGTGGACCGGCTGGGGGGACGGGCGGGGCCAGAGGCGCTGTTCCGCATCGGGCCGACCGAAAGCTACGTCCCCGAGCGGGCCGCGCGGCGGGTCGGCCCGCTGGCGGCGGCGGGCCGGTGGCTCACGTGGCGCAGGCCGGCACGCCTTCTTGCCCGGCCCGAGCCGCTTCATGACGTGCTCGCGCTGCTACCTGACCATCCGCCACGGCGCTTCTCATGGCGC
Source organism: Sphingomonas sp. (assembly GCA_036386955.1). Classification (GTDB taxonomy): domain Bacteria; phylum Pseudomonadota; class Alphaproteobacteria; order Sphingomonadales; family Sphingomonadaceae; genus Sphingomonas. The sequence continues at coordinate 3,421 of DASVUT010000468.1, forward strand.
GGCACGTCGCACCGCGTGATCGGGGGCGACGGGCCGGAGCGGATCGCGGGCGAGTGGTGGCGGCGCGATGCCGAGACGACTGCCGTGCGCGACTACTTCCTTGTCGAGGACGAGGCGGGCGGACGGTTCTGGATCTTTCGACGAGGCGACGGCGTCGATTCCGCCACCGGTGACCTCGGCTGGTGGATGCACGGGGTCGGTTGATGGCGACCTACGTCGAACTCCGGGCGATGACCCACTTCTCGTTTTTGCGCGGCGCGTCGTCGTGCGAGGAGCTGTTCTCCGCAGCCGCGCTCCACGGCTATCGGGCGCTCGGCATTGCCGATCTGGGGACCGTCGCCGGCGTGGTGCGCGCATGGGAGGCGGCGAGGACGACCGGCGTCCGGTCGATCCCCGGTGCGCGGCTGGATCTGCGATGCGGCCGGCGCCTGCTGTTCTACCCCACGGACCGTGCCGCCTGGTCGAGACTGATGCGGCTGATGACGATCGGCAAGACGCGGGCGGGCAAGACCGGATGCGATCTGGAATGGTCGGATGTCGCCGCGCACGCCGACGGGCTTGTCGCCATTCTCTGCTCCGATGGCGACGACGCCGTGAATACGGCTGCGCTGGACGAACTGTCCGACGTGTTCGGGGATCGCTCCCACGTCGCGTTGTCGTTCCGACGGCGCGCGGGCGATCACGTCCGCATCCAGACCCTCGTCGATCGGGCGCGCATCGCGCGCGTCCGCCCGGTCGCGACCGGCGACGTCCTTTTCCACAGCCCTGAACCCCGCATCCTCCAGGACGTGATGACGGCCATACGCAACGGCTGCACCGTCGACGATCTCGGGCATCGCCGGGAGGCGGACGTCGATCGGGCGCTCCAGCCTCCGGAGGAGATGGAGCGCCGGTTCGCCCGGTGGCCTGACGCCATTCAGGCCAGCGCCGACATCGCGGCGCGATGCACCTTCGACCTGAGGGATCTGACTTACGAATATCCCGACGAGATCCTCATCCCGGGCCTGTCGGCGCAGCAGGCGCTGGAGCGGCTGATCGGCGAGGCGGCCGCGAGGATGTTCCCGGACGGCGTGCCGGCCCCATACGTCACGCAGATCGCGCACGAGCTGAAGCTCATCGCCGACCTCGGCTACGCGCCCTACTTCCTGACGGTGAACAGCATCGTGGCCGAGAGCCGGCGACGCGGCATCCTTTGCCAGGGGCGCGGATCGGCAGCGAACAGCTGCGTGTGCTTCGTGCTGGGGATTACCAGCATCGACCCCATCCGCCACGAGCTCCTGTTCGAGCGCTTCGTGTCGGGGGAGCGCCGCGAACCGCCGGATATCGACGTCGATTTCGAGCACGAGCGACGCGAGGAGATCATCCAGTGGATTTTCGAGACTTATGGGCGTGACAAGGCCGCGCTGACGGCCGTCGTCACTCGTTACCGCGCGCGCGGTGCCGTGCGCGACGTGGGCAAGGCGCTCGGGTTGCCCGAGGACATGACGTCGAGCCTCGCCGGGCTTGTGTGGGGTTGGTCGGAGAACGGTGTCGGCGACAGGGAAGTCGAGCAGCTGAACCTCAACGCCGCCGACCGTCGCCTGCGCCTCACACTCGATCTGGCGCGCAGGCTGATCGGTCACCCGCGATATTTGAGCCAGCATCCGGGTGGCTTCGTCCTGACTCGGAATCGTCTCGACGACCTGACGCCGGTCGTCCCCGCCGCGATGGCGGATCGTCAGACTATCGAATGGGACAAGGACGACATCGACGCGCTCGGCTGGATGAAGGTCGACGTCCTTGGGCTCGGCATGATGAGCTGCCTGAACCGCGCCTTCGACCTGCTGGAGGCGGCCAAGGGCATACGCGTGGGGATGGCCGACCTGCAGGATGACGATCCCACGACCTTCGCCATGATCCAGAAGGCGGACACGCTGGGCACGTTCCAGATCGAGAGCCGGGCACAGATGGCGATGCTGCCGCGAATGAAGCCAGCGCGCTTCTATGATCTCGTGATCCAGGTGGCGATCGTCCGGCCCGGCCCGATCCAGGGCGACATGGTCCATCCATACCTGCGTCGCCGGGAGGGGCTGGAGCGGCCTGAGTATCCGCGCCCGGAACTGCGCGCTGTCCTCGAGAAGACGCTGGGCGTGCCCCTGTTCCAGGAACAGGCGATGAAGGTCGCCATCGTCGGAGCCGGATTTACGCCGGCGGAGGCTGACCAGCTGCGCCGTGCGATGGCGACGTTCAAGTTCACGGGCGGCGTGTCCCACTTCAGCGAGAAGCTGATCGGGGGGATGGTGGAACGAGGCTATCTGCGCGACTTCGCCGAGCGGACGTTCCGGCAGCTGGAAGGGTTCGGGTCCTACGGCTTCCCCGAAAGCCATGCTGCCAGCTTCGCCAAGATCGCGCTCGCGAGCGCCTGGGTGAAGTGCCACCACCCGGACGTCTTCTGCGCCGCGCTCCTCAACGCCCAGCCGATGGGCTTCTACGCGCCCGCACAGGTGGTGTCGGACGCCCGGCAGCACGGCGTCGAAGTGCTACCGCCGTGCGTGAACGCGAGCCGGTGGGACTGCACGCTGGAACCGAGCGCTGGGCGGTGGCTAGCCGTCCGCTTGGGACTGCGACAAGTGAGAGGGCTCGCCAACCTGCACGGAGCCGCCATCGTCGCTGCACGCGATGACGGTGCCTACGGTTCAATCGAGGAAGTCTGGCGCCGCGCAGGCGTGCCCCGCGCGGCCATCGAGAGGATGGCGGAGGCGGACGCCTTCCGCACGCTCGGGCCTGACCGGCGGCAGGGTCTATGGCGAGTGCGTGGCTTGGGAGAGGCACCGTTGCCCTTGTTCGCGGCGGCGGACGATCGCGAGATCGGGTTCGCGCCGGAAGCGGTCGAGAGCGAGGTGACGCTCCGGCCACTGACTGGCGGTCGCGAGGTCGTCGAGGACTACCGAACCATGCAGCTATCGCTCCGCGCACATCCGATCTCATTCATACGGGACGAACTTGAGCGGCGTGGAGTGCGGAAGTGCGCCGACCTGGCGTCGATACGCGATGGGCGCTTCGTCGAGGTCGCCGGCCTGGTGCTCGTCCGCCAGAAGCCGGGTAGCGCCAAGGGCATCCTGTTCGTCACCATCGAGGACGAAACCGGGATCGCCAACGGCGTGATTTTTCCTGATCGGTTCGAGAGCCAACGCCGCACGATCATGTCGGCGGCGATGGTCGGAATGCGGGGAAGAGTTCAGCGCGAAGGTCAGGTCATCCACGTCATCTGCGACCGTATCGTGGATCATGGCGATCTCCTGCGGCGCATCGGCGACATGGAGTTCGCGCCGAGGACGGGGCGCGGTGACGGCGCGCGCCATCCTGGTTCGCCGGACCGTGGCGACGCTGGAGGGAAGCCGGAGGTGCGCGTCAGTTACCGTCCGCCGCATGCGGAGGGAATGGATCCGGAGGACGCCATCCGGCTGAAGACGCGTGACTTCCGGTGATGCCGCGTCGGTCGCGCCATCATCGTGTGGTCGTAGAACTGTCGCTGCGCATCCTGCGCGCGGCGATGATGCGTTCGGGCGAATGCCGGGTGGACGTGATCGAGGTGCGCCTCGCGCTGCGGTGCCTGCTGCACCACTGCCCCGAACGCTGGCCGCTGGAGCTGTTCTGGGATGCGGCGGGACAGGACAACGACATCGGTCGGGCGCAGGGCTGCACGTCGGCGTTCAACGGGATAGTCCGTCAGCTTCGTCGAGCGGGTGCGATCGAGCGAGATGGATCCGGAGGCGGCGGCTAGCGCTACGAGTGCAATGACGCTGCCGTGCTCCTGCGCCTCCGCGTAAAACACCTTGTCGACGTCTGCACGACCTGCTCCAGCCGCGGCGCGTAGAGGTCGAACCAGATGGCAGGACGTATCTGCCGTCGTTGCGCGCCTCTTTTCTACAGACAGACCGCTCGAGGGAGAGCACGTTTAGGGCCTGCCGAGCGAGCAACCGACTCGGAGCAGCCGTATGCGTGTGCGAGTAGAGGGATGATCTAAGAGGGAGCGAGGGACATGAAGCCGAAAGCAGTCGCAGTGGGAGGCGCGCTGATCGTCGCCTCGTTCCTGAACGCCTGTGCCCACCTACCTGCCGAGCAGGCGACCGCCTTCCAATCGCTTGCGAAGGTGAATGCGAGCGCTCTGGACGACGCGATCAAGCGTGACGAGGAGGAGCGTATCTCGCTTGCGCAAAGCATGATCCGGGAGGGTATGGGTAAGCCGATCCTGCTCAACTGCGAGAGTGACGCGAAGGAGGCCTGCGTTGTTACCTACGCTCTTGATGATGGGACGTCTCGTCAGTTCCGTCCACTCGCGCAAAACAGCAAGGCGCTTCTAGGTTCCATCGTCCGCTATTCCGATCTCATGGCGCAGCTATGTGAAGCCAAAGATTTGGACACAATCAAGACGAAGTCGGAGGCGGCCGCAGGGTCGGTGGCGGCACTCGCCATGCTAACCGGTGTCGGTGCAATTGCCACTCCGATCATGTCTGCAACTGCACTCCTTGTGAACGGCTCGTGGCGCGAGAAGCGACGAAGCGCGCTGCTGCGGGTCGCTCAGGCTGCCGATAAGCCAATCACGGTGGCCGCCGACAAGCTGACGGCGATCGCGAAGCGTTTGGCGACCAACGCTGGGCTGGGTGCCGCCGACCGTCTTGATGCGCTGCAGACCCGCATGAATGACGACGCGGGCGAGGTAGCCTTGCTAAGCGCCGCTTTGCACGGAGCGGCAACTCCGCAGCCTGAACTGAGGGGAAGAATCGAGTTGCTCCAGGCACGTCGTGCGACTGACTTGGCCGCCCTGGTCACAGCGGCTGACGAAGTGAACAAGGCGCGTCAGCCAAGGTCCTTTGAGTCCCTGAAGAACGGGCATGCGGCGCTGATCGCATCGTTGCGCGACCCCAAGAGTAGCCAGGAGGACACGATGAAGTTCATCAGTGAGTTTGGCGTGATTCTGGACCAGCTTTCCAGCAGCAAGGGCGGAGCATGATCATGGAGGATTTCTACACATCTTACCGCGCGCTTTACCAGGTGCTCTTTGGCAAGGACGGGACGCACAACCTGCAGGCCCGCATCGACCTGGAGGACAAGATCCCGGCGCTGCGCCGGACAGAGACCAAGGTTGGGGCGCTGATCGCTCGTTTAGAGCACGAGCAGTCTGCGCTCCGCCAATCTGGGCAGGACGTGCGCTCACTCAGCCGCGAACTTCGACGGCTACGGTTCGTTGCCGGTGCCATCAGTGATCTGCTCAGCGAAGTCGATGACAACGATGCGGCCATTCGTGCCGCTAAGGCCGAGATAGATGGTGCAAACGAGAAGCTCTCGGAGATGACCGAAGCTGCGGGACGGCTCGCAGAGGATCTCGGCGCAGTGTCAACGGTGATCGACACGGTCGCTAAGATAGTGAAGCTAATCGAGTGACCCGCGAATCGAACTGCCGATGGATAAGCACGAATGCATCTTCGAAGAATCGAACCTGCGAAGACACACTGATTAACATTCGTAGGCGAGTGACGCTGGGTTTGCCTCACTGAAGCGATGAACGCGCTGCGGTCACCGGTAGCTTGTGGCTTCGAATAGGATCGAATGCTCCCTTTCGAGATCAGCTTCCACAGTCCAGGGTTCCAACATGACGCGCCGACTTCCCGGCGACCGACGCCTCCAAGATTGCACTATTCAAGGGCGCCTTGCCTTCGGGCAGATCCAGCAGGTTGCCTTTCACGATCTTGATTTCGATCCCTGCGGCAGACCACCGGTCGTAGGTGAACGGGAACATGTCCGCTGCCCCTGAAGCTGGCTTGAGTGATCGGAATGCACCCCGCAATTTCACTACGGCCCGGTCGTGCGACGCGGCGAAACGAATCGATCGATCGTCCGCGGATATCCACACACAACCCGTGCCGCGTATCTTAGCGGCAGTGAGGTCTTCGGGGGTCATCACCTGGAACGGCATGAACGCGTGGCGATCCGTTGCCGTTTGCGCAGTGCCGGTGCCGGCTGAAAGAAGCGCTGCCTGAACCAGCAGGCCGAGCGCGACCGTTGTTCTGTTTCTCATTTTGTGTTGCTCATCGCGCGGCGGCGACCTCCCATGGGGATCCAGGTCAGAACGATGGCTTGAGGCGGTTCGGTGCCGATTTCGCGGCGTTGGCGACGTCAGCTTC